>NZ_JAXOJH010000023.1:0-42979 GCF_036663655.1 Sphingomonas flavida | reverse complement strand
CCTCGTGCTCACGCAGCACGCCTATGATCTGATCCTCGGTAAAACGGCCTCGCCGCATCGCTCGTCTCCATCTGACGAGCTAACTTACCAATGGCATGATTTCCGGGGAGCACGTCAAACGGTTTCTGCCTTGTTCGTCAGCCAATCACCAACCGTGCTGGTGAAACTCGCCATAACGCCAAGCCCGAGCGGGACGTGATCAATGACTGCGGCCTGGAGGCTGGGGTTGATCCGGTCAGTTACCTTCACCGTAACCGTAGGAACCATCAGGCACATGTAGATGGCGGCCGAACTAAGATACCAATTTAGCCAGGCGCTGATGTTGCGGGTAAAGGCCAGCGCGCACAGCGAATATATGAGGCCGATGACCATCGCGACCCTGATCAGCGACTTATAGCCTCCGCCGCCCGTCCAGGTGGCGACGGCGTTGAAAACGTTGACGAGATAGTCGCCGCCACCGATCGTGAAGACCTCGACCATTCAAGTTCCCCTTAAAGGCCTTTGCCACGCGGCAAGCCGCGTGCGAAACCGATCGCGGCCGCCATGCCCGGCGACATCGAGTTCTGCAGTGTAGATTCAACCATCATCGTTCGATCGATTAGGGTTGCAGCCACCTGAACCGTATCTCGAATGCGATATTCGCGTTTGGAGTATTTAGCCTTCGCTTCGGCGAGTTGCTGGCGCCACGTTGCTGCGGTTGGCTGATCCGCCGGCTCGAAGCTGAGCTGAGATTGTCCGATACGATCGAGCATATTATCGATCATGGCGCTCAAAAGGGTCGTTGCCACAATCTCAGACATGACCTTGACGTCCTGATCGCTAAACGTTCTTTGAGACATGGCTTGGACGGCAAGCATTTTATAAAGAGGGATGGGGGACATGTTCAGCAACTGCTTTTCTTCGTCGCTTAGCTTGCCTTCGCTCATGATCTTTTCGTGCATCGAATTGATCAGATCATATACACGGTTACGCAATCCCATCTTGGTCGGGATAGTAAGTTCTGTTTCCACGACATTGAGGCACTCTTCCTCCTCATCGCACTTTAGGATTTTGACCTTGTTGCCGTCCTGGGTGCCATCGAGAAGGGCGGTGACCACGGCGTCCTCTGCCGGGCCCATGTAACGGATGGAGTTATCACCGCCCTTACCGGTGTTCATGATCACCGTTCCGACCAGGGTCATCAAATATTCGGAAAACTGCTTGTCGAAGGCACCAAAACGGCCGCCTCGTTTCAGAGCCTGCCAGGTGTAATTGCGCCGTGCGCCGGGGATGTGATCCGCCATGCGCTCATCCTTGTTGCCGGCCAGGATATCGTCCTGTTTATCCTCCGCGTTGCAGCCCTGGCGGGACCGCGCCCAGTCGGAGAACACGCCCTGGCTGTTGCCGACCGACGTACAGATCGTGGACTTTGCGCCCTGCAGTTTGGGCCAAAGGCCGCCGACCAGGCCCTGTGCTGCCTCGCACGACGAGATGTTCATCTGGTTCATCTGCTGGGCGGCCTGACTGAACTCACCCATGACCTTGCCGATCTCGGGCGAGACGCTGTCGATCGCGAGCTTGAAGGCAAAACCAAGCGCGTTGTTGGCGACGCCCTTCATCAGCGCGATCATCTCGGAGGCGTTGATGAAGGAGAAGGACCCGGCGAACAGGTCGATACCGCCGCATCCTGCCCTGGCGCTGGGCAACTGGATGTTCAGCGGCGACACCGACTTCTGCGGGAAGCGTGACCAGATATTGCCGCCGGAATAATAGCCCGCCGCCTGACCCTTATAGGCGGACGGGCCGGTGACATTGGCGGCCGCACCGGTTTCCTTGAAGTAGCTGTCCATCTTGCCCGCCACATCGGCCTGGGCGATGTCGGCCGGGACGATGGCGAGGACCGCCACAACGGCCGTGGTGGCGGCGAAACGGCGGTAGACAGCGCGGAAGAAGGGGGGGCGGTTTGCCATCAGTAGTCACTCCCGACCTTGGTGTTTGTGAGGACGAAGATCCGCTCCATGATTTCGTCGGCCGACATGATGCCGAAGCCGATCGGCACCGTGCGGCGCGTCTGGGTATCGAAGAGGACAAGGGCTGGCGTGGCGTTGCCCGGCACGCCCATCCGCGCGCGCTGGCCGGAATCGACGACGTAGCGCGGGAAATCCTTGCTGGGGCCGCCATCCATCGAGACCGCCATCACCGACATGCGGTTGGTATCGGCGACCGAGCGCAGGATGGGGGCGAAGATCTCGCAGGCGCCGCAGCTCTGCGCGAAGAAGTAGAACATGCCGTAGCGCTCGCCGAGATGGGCGAGGACCTGGGCACGATCCGCCTTGCGGTTATCCGACCAGGCACGCTTGGCGACCGTGCCGACCGGGCGCTGCAGGGTGTAGTCGATGTCGGGGTTCTGCCACAGCGCGCGCTGCCAGGTGTCGGAGAAAGTCGAGGCCCGGTCGAGCTGCTCACGCTGGAAGCGGACATATGCGATGACATTCTCTTCCGACGGATCGAGGATTGCGCGCGCCTTCAGTTCGTCGAGCAGCTCGCGGATCTCGGTCAGCCGCTTGGCGGCCGAGGGGGCCGGTGCCGGGGTCGCTTGCGGGGTGGCAGGCTTGGGCTTGGGCTTCGAGCAATAGAACCACTGACCGAGTTTGCGCTCGCCGCAGTAGAAGCCGTCATCGCCGGCGGTCGGCGCGACATCCTGGCTCATGTCAGAAGTGGTCTCCTGGACGCCGGCGATCGCCGACGCTGCCGGCATTGGCAACACCATCAGGACGGCCGCCACGGCCGACATGCTGCGCCCCCACATCATCCCCCCGTTACGCATCGTGATCCTCCTCATCATTGTGTTCGCCGTCGAGCTCGAAGCCTGCGAGCTTGAGCATGGTTGTCATGGCCGCGACCTCGATCATGCGGGTTCCCTGATCGAGCATGCGGATGAGACCGCGCAGCGCGATCCGTGCCTCGCCCCGGCCAGCGCTGGCCGGACGGACCCCGCCCTTGGCGAATGCCAGCCAGCCGCGGCCGATCATCGAACGCAGCGTTGCCTCGGTGGCCTGGGGGTCGACGTCACAATCGAACCAGTGACCAAGCGTGGCCGCCACTTCGCCGGCCGACGACGCCTTTGCCGAGCGCGAGACGCGCAGGAATGCGGCAAGCTCGACGACCGTCATGGACGAGATGGGGGGGCGTTCGTGGCCCCCCGACACGTCACGGTCATTCACGGCCATGGCGGTCATAATATCCTTCGATCTTGTTCTGGATGTCGGTCATCGTCTGCACTTCGTCGGGCAGACGCGCGGCTTCGGTGAACTCGGCATAGATTTCCCGGAAATCCATCTGCGACAGATCGAGCCGCTGGAACTCCTCGATCGTGAAGCCCTGGCACTGTTCGGTCTTGGGCTTGGCCCATGCCTTGCCGAGCTGGAGGCGACCCTGAACCTGCAGGATGCGGGCAAGTTTGCTGCCAAAGCAGCAATAGGCATCGTTCGAGGTGACGCAGATGCCGAGGATCTTGGTCGAGCAATAGGTGCCGATTTTGTGGCAGAGCCCCTTGTCGTCACGCTCATCGAGCTTCTTTTCCGCCGCGCTGCACAGCCAGGGGGTCAGGAGCGGGATACCCTTGCCCGTGCAGCAATTGGCCGCCCCGAATATCTTCTTGCTGCAGGTGCTGCGCTCGCCGGAGAACACGGTCAGCTTGTCAGGGTCGAAGGTCTTGCCGGCATCGCCGAGCGCATGCAGGCCAACGAGCGCATCTTTGAACTCGGTCGAGGCTTCCCGCTCGATGGTCTCGCAATTGCCGTTGATGCAGTAGACGTCGCCGCCACAGACATATTGCTTGGGGTCGGGCGGTCCCATGTCGGGCAGGGGGCAGCTATAGACCTTTTGGCTGACCTTGCAGTCGCCTTCCTGCGGATCATCCAGGCATTCGTTGCGCAGGAAGGTGCACTGACGATTATCCTCAAGATCCGTACAGTCGCTGGCTGGCGTCTGTGAATAACAGGTCGCCTCACGACGCCACGCCCAGCAGCTCTGCGTAACCGCTACGCCCTCGATCATGCGGGTCTCTTCCGGCTCGATGCAGGTTTCCTGCACCGCCGAGCAGCTCCCGCCATTCAGCGTATCGCAGCCGCTCTCCTGACGGCTGACGGTGACCGAGTTTTCCCCTTCCTTCTTATACCAGAGGGTGCCGGTCTTGTGGTTCTGATGTTCGCCGATGGTGCTGCCAGCCAGTTCGGACGAGCAGGAATAAAGTGAGGCAGTCGCAGACATCTTGCTTTTGCAGAAGCGCCTGTACCCCTCGACGTCCGTGCCGCCTGCGCCCAGTTCGATCTGCGCATCGCACCCGTGCATCGTCGTGCCTACGGCCTTGCAGACCCCAGCCGATACCTGGCTCTGCAACGCGGTCTCGGGGGCGAGGCCAGACACATTGGTCGAGCCCCAGTAGAAGTAGCGGGCATTATTGACGACCTTGGGGACCATGCGGGCGGTGCAGGTCTGTAGACCCTCCTCGATCTTGGTGCCCTTGTTACAGGTCGCCTCGTAATAGCCCTTCTCGCCGGCCGAGGGCGGGAGGGGTTCACACTTGCCTGACGAACCGCCGAACTCATCGCCATTCAGGAAGCGGTTCGGGTCCTGCTCGATCTCGGTCGCCCGCTTGGTCGTGGCCAGGATCTCGGCGTTGGTGAAGCTGGCACGCGTGCGCTGGCGGTCGGTGACGGTGCCGAAGACGTCGTTCTTTGCCGCCTGGGCCGCGCCCTCGCTCGCCAGCTTGTCAGGGTCGCTGAAATAGGCACCCTCGGGCAGGCTCGTGCCCTGATAGCCCGGCACCATGTCGACCTGCGTTTGGCCTGGCACCAGCGAGGCGTCGGCGCGGGTCTTCTTGCCCATGTCCTGGCCTTGGCGACGCGCCTCTTCCAATGTCGTCTGCGCGACGACGCCGGTCGCGGCCGAGGCTGTCATCATGAGGACGATCGGCAGGAAGCGCTTCATAGCGCGGCTCGCTTCATGTTGCGGGCCGCCACGGCCGCAACGCCAGCGCCCGGGCCGCGGGCATTGGCAAAAGCCTCCAGCGCATAGGCGACCGTCACATTGCCCGCCATGCGGTCATAGGGCGGCACTGCGGTGCGGCACTGAAACCCCGAACACAGGTCGAAGTCGGACGACACCGCCACATAGGTCGGCACGGCCTGGACATCGAAAGCGCGGAAGAGGCGAGGGTCGATGCCGATATTGTTGGCCTGCTCCTGCTTGTCGACGACGCGCGAGAGGAGACGACGGAATTCGGTCAGCGAGTTGTTCGGAAAGCCGCGAAAAACGACGATGCCGCCTGCCGCTGCCGTATCCGCGATCAGCCGGCGCAGCGATGCCTCTGGCATCGACAGGCTGGCAAAGACGATGAACTGCGGTGCCTCTCCGCGTCCCTCTGTCACGTTGCGGCCAGCGCCGGCGATGATCTCGTCGAAGTCGACCGCCCCGGCCGGTCCCTTGGGCAGGTCGGTCTTGGCGACCGCCTTCAGGTTTTCCAAGCCGTTGTCGCGCACCGACAATGCCTCTTCGCGAAAGGCATCACCACGACCGCGAACATGGTCGGCAAAGGCTTGCGCGTCGCCCTGGACGACTGCGGCGCGGCGCTTGACCGCTTGCAGGTCGAGCCCGTCGACCGTCTGGGCAATGGCCTGGATGCCGACGATGCCGGCGATCGCGGCCGAGCTGGCGATAAGAAGACGCCGCATCACAGGATGCAGCAATTGCGTTTGCGCCACACCAGGTAGCCCATGTCTTCACCTTTCACAGGATAAGCGCGTCCCGCCTGGGGCGGCATGGTCGAGGCGCCGAGTGGCGAGCACGCCATCTTGCCGCTCACCATCGGCGAGGGATTGACCATCTGGACGCGGTATTGCTGCTTGCGCAGCATCGGCATCGGATATTTGTTGCAGAGCCCGGCCGAGCCCATCGTGCCCCAGGCCAGACCCTCGCGGTGGATTTTGTAGGCAAAGCGCGAGAGCGCGAGACGCGAGGCCTGCACATGGCCGATCGAGGCGGCGATGTTGCCGTTCATCGGATACATCGGACCCTGGCAGCCAGCGCACCAGAAGATCGCATCGAGCGGCAGCTTGGCGGTCGAGGCGATGCAATCGCCGGCGCACGCGGCCTGGGCGATCGGGTTGGAGAAGACGACCGCTTCCGGGTTGATCAGCGCCGTCAGCGTATCGTCCTGCCAAAGGGGGTCGATCTCGGTGATATAGGCGATGTCGAACGAGGCCTGCTCGAAGCACAGGAAGTCGGTCAGCAGCTCCATCCAGTAGAGGAGCGGGTAGACATACCAGTGGACATGCCACTTCGAGGTGTTCTGCGCCTTGCCACCGACAGCCGAGGGGCCTTCCAGATGGCCATTGCCGATGTCGAAACCGGGCGAAATCTTGGCGCCGCCCAGATTGACGAAGCACCAGGGCTTCATCGACACGTCAGCCAGGCGCACCGGCTCCCAGAATCCTGCCGCAATGCCAATGCGCGGGACAGGGCTGCCGCATGCGCAGACGGGCAGGTCGGGGTTGTCGGTATCGGCGCGGGCGCTGGGCCAGATCTTCAGCGCGCCGACCGATAGCGGGAACAGGCAAGACCAGCAGACGTCCGTGATCGGGTTCACGAACTTGCCGTTGCACTGCGACTTGCCCGACGGGACCTGCGCGCGCAGCTCGGGCGCGACCGCGGCGATGCCACCCAGAAGCAAAAGGCTGAGAATGAGGGTGCGCAGCCAGCTCATCACGATGACAGCTCGCTCGACTGTGCCTGATCGAGCCACGCATTGTCGGCCGCGTTCTTGCGGACCAGGTAGACGATCCCATGGATGGACGTTGCCGCGAGCAGAATGAGGATCGCGATGGTGCCGCGTCGGCCGAACACATCCTGGATCGTGCTGAGCGTGCCGACGCTGGCGGCGGAGAGGAAGCAAAGCGCCTGGAAGAGGTAGCGCATACGGCGCAGCGACGGCGTCTCAGGGGCTGCCATGGGTGTGCGCAACAGATCGAGCCAAAGCATCATTGCGCTCCTTTCAGGACGATTTCATCGAGCCGGACGACACGGCCGTCCTGGGCTGCGACCGCAGGCGTGTGGCGAATGCCGAACTTGGCCGTCAGCCGGCCTTCCTGGTCGAAATAGAAGCGGCGCTTGGCGCGGGTCATCTCATCGATGGGCGACCCGTTCACCAGGATGAGCTTGGCTTTCAGGTCGGTGTAGCGCGACGTGGCCCAGGCCATTTGCGCCTTGTCGTCGCCGTCGATGAAGACGAGCGCCTGGCGCATGGTCACGAAATCGAGCGGATTGACGCTCTGACCGCGCGCGGCGATCAGATTGCCCTTCTGGTCGCGCACGTCGTGATCGATCGTGATGGTGGGATCATAGATCCACTTCCGTGCTTCGGTTGCCGTGCTGATGCCGGCGACGGGCTTGGGACGGCGAATGCGCGCCTCTGCCCGCTTGGCGAAGGTCGCGTTCATCCGGTCGATTTCACCCGTCGACTCCAGTCGCTTGAGCCGCGCCTCGATCGTGGCGAGCAGATCAGGCTCAATGATGGGAAAGGTCTGGCCAACCATGCCGTGATCGCTCGCGATCAGTGGGCCGGACGATATGCCAAGCGACAGGAGGGCTGCAACGCCCGCGATTTCGACGGCGCGCCTCACAGGACAGGCCATCCGGTGCCGACGATCTTGTTCGAGCATGCATAGCCGATCGCGGCATAGCGGCTGTCGAAGCCGTCTTTGTGGGGCGAGCCGACATAATAGCAGCTTGCCGGGATGGTGCCTGTCGGTCCGGCCGCCAGCGGCTCGCCAAAGCGGCTCTGCGCCTTCATCCGACCGACGAGGCGGCCAGCCACCAACACGTCCGCACCACGGTGCTCGACGATATCGCCGGGCATGCCATAGACGATCTTGCCGAACATCTGCGGTCTAATGCCGAAATGCCGCGCGACCAGTGGGCCTGCAGGCGGCACGAAAAACACATAATCGCCGCGCGCCGGCACCGCGTTCTTGTGGATGACGAAGGCCCAGTTGGGCAGCGAGGCGCTGGTATTGATGAGCAGGGCATGTGTGTCGCGCCACTCACCGATCGCCTTGAGGCCGATGCCCGCGACGACGAGCAGGCCGAGCGCCTTCCACAAATGCTTGCGCGGCCGCCAGGCGGGCGCGCCGTCCGGATTGGCCGCGACCTCGCTCATCGTGCGGGCACCTCGGTCACGGCAGTCGGAGCGACCGGCATGGTGGCGGGCGCAGTGCTCTGTGCGGGTGCCATGGCGGGTTGGGGACGCTTGACCCCCGAGTTATAAACGGCGGTCGCGACCGAGGCGGTGATGTCGGGGACGTTCTTGGAAAGAATGGCCTCGCCGACGAGCACGACCTGACCGTTGGCACCGCGACGCTGCAGCTCGGTTTCCAGCGCCGCCATGAAGCGACGCATCTCACCCTGGACTTCTTGCGGGTCGGTGTTGCTGCGCGCCTGCGCCTGTACATATTCGCCGACGATGCGCGACATATCGACGCGAACGATGTGATCGTCGCGCCCGGTCAGGAGACTGCGCGTCACCCACATGCCCCAGATCAGCACGACGGCCAGCGCCAGGCCGATCGCCAGCTGCTGGCCGGTGAAGCCGGCAAAGACCGCTCGGCGCGCTGGCAGGGCGGCAGGCGCGGAAGAGGAAGTGGTGTCGACGGTCGTGTCGATCACGGGCTCGGTCGGGGTGGTCATGCTTGGGGCTCCGAGACTTTGCGGTCGGCAGGAATGAGGAGGTGGCGGCGCATGAAGAGGACCGCGCCGGCCAGCGTGATCTGGACGATGCCCAGCGCCACCTTGAAGCCGGTCACCCGGTCCGCATCTGCCTGGACATAGCGGTCAGCCAGATTGGCGAGGTGGTGCATCGCGCCGTCCACGGAGAAGCCGCCGATCGCCAGGAAGAACAGGACGATCAGCCCCCAGCTGATGAGGAGCGTCGAGGCGAGCAGTCCGGTGACGTGCAGGCTGAAGAACAGCATGTAGCCGCGTGCATCGCGGATCGTCCGCCACAGTGACGGCCGACGGCGGGTGGAGACGCTAAGCGGCACGGAATCGATGATGGTCGCCATGGGCGTTACTCCGCCGCGACCGCCAGGGCGGCGTCATGGCCGCCCCATTTGGTCTGGTCATCGGGGAAGGCGACACGCTCGATCGCGGCGTCCATCGGCAGGCCACTGGCCACCAGGTCCCTGATCGAGGCGAAGGTGCCGGGCGACGAGGAATAGACGGTCGCGGAATAGGGATCGAGGACGAGGCGGCCGACCGCCATCGAGTCCGGCCCCTTGATCATGATGTCCGAATATTCCGAGCCGCTGCGCTTCAGAGAACGAAGGAGCGCGTCGGTATGATCGTCCATGTCGAAGCGGTCGTTCTTCTTGAAGTCCGCGATGGTCTCGGCCTTCTGCTGAAGGATCATGAACCAATCGCTGTTCTCGAGCGCGGCCTTCGAGCCATCCGACTTGTAATAGTCATTGAGGCTCTGGGTCGCGGTGACGAGGGACGCACCGTATTTCCGGCAGGTGCGGGCATAGGCCTCGATAAAGTCGGCCATCGAGCCGCCTTTCAGCATCTGCCAGGCCTCATCGAGGAGGAGCGCCTTGGGGATCGAGCGATCGACACGGCGCATCATCTGCGAGGACAGGAACATGATCGCGGTCAGCACGACCGAGCGCAGTTCCTCGCGCGAAGACAGGTCGGACAGCTCGAACACGGTCAGGTCGGCCGTCAGCTGGAACGAGACGTCGCCCTCGAAAAAGCGGCCATAGGTGCCAGCGCTGGAGAATGGCCGCATGGCGATCCCCAACTCGTGTGCGACCGGATTGCCGGTCGCGTCGAGTGCGGCGATGACGTCGTCGACGCAGCCCTTGCGGCCCTTGGCCTTCCAGACCTCGTTGATCGCGCCGTCGATCAGGCCGCGCTCGGTGTCGTTCAGCTTGTCGACGTGGCGCGCCATTTGGTTGACGATGCTTTTCAGCATCGCAAAGCAGTCCATGAGGTAGTCCTCATCCTCTTCCGCCTGCGCCTGGTCGATCATGGCGAACGGATTGAGGCAGAAGCCCGAGGACATGGTGAACTCGACAAAGGCCCCGCCCTGGAGCTTGGCCGAATGCTCGAACGACCGGCCATCGTCGATGACGACGACCTTGGAGCCGGCTCCGCGAAGAGCGGCACACAGCTCCTGCAGCGCCACCGACTTGCCGGACCCCGACTTGCCGAAGACAGCGACGTTGTGGTTGCCGGCGGTATTCTCGAAGGGCGACCAGTAGAAAGGCTGGCCACGCCGCCCGATCAGCATCAGATGGGGGATGTTGCCGCCCAGATACTCGCCCTGCAGCGGCATGAGGCTGGCGGCCGAGGTGGTCAGCATGGTCCGGAAGCGCTTCATGCTGCGCAGGTCGGACGCGAGGCCATTGCCCAGCGTCATCGGCATGGCCGCTAGCAGGCCCTGGATCTGCAGATAGCGATCGTCGAGCAAATCCCAGCCGGCCGCTCTATAGACCGACTTCAGCATGCGCTCATTGGCGTCACCCCGGCTCTTGGGGCTGAAGGACGTGACCGAGTAGAAGCCTTGGATGAGCTTGCGACCCTGACGCATCTCATCCTTGACGAACTTCCATTCGGCCGACTGGTCGCGCAGCTGCGGCAGGTAGCGCGCGCTCTTGGAGTCCGCGAGGCTGGTGGTGCGCATGAACCTGCGGCTCGCACGGCTGCTCTGCCCTTCAGCGTCAGGAAATTCGAGGCACAGATTGGTCGATACCGGGCAGGGCATGCGCAGCTTGTCGGCAAAGACATCGCCGATGAGCTTGGCCATGTCCCACGGCGCCCAGCGCTGCGGCAGGTTGCGCACCGAGAACGAGCGGACGTCGAAAACGTCTGGATAGATCTCGCCGATCTCGGGCGCGCCGTCGACGGTTCGGCCGGTCGGGCGAAACCGTTCGGTGCGCAGCAGGATGTGGTCGGGATCGATGCGGATCTCGACATCGTGGCGGACCGCCTGATCGGCGATCGAGTCGAACGCGTTATAGGTGATCGCATCATCGCCCGGCGCGGTCGTGGGCGAGGTGATGTCATCGATCCAGGAGATGAGGCCACGCGGATCCATCGGCCGTGCCTCGATCCCGACCGACTCCAGGCAGGAGATGAGCCCCTGCATGACCGAGACGATTTCGTCGTTCGAGACGCTGCTCGATTCAGGTGTCGTGTAGGACAAGGCCACACGGTGATTACGCAGGTGAAACGGTGCTGAATTCGACAGCGAGTCCCACACCCCTTTCATCAAATATTCGCTGCGGTGCTTGGCCATGCGCTCATAGACGCCGCCTGCCAGGTAGCGCGGCGTGTACCAGGCCGAGAGCCGCTCGCTGACGCGCGGGCTCATCCAGGCGTGGATTTGCAGACTGCCGGGCGAGGGCACGCCTTCCGACAGAAACTGGGTCAGAATCTCGCCGGTACGTTCATTGGCGCCCAGCATCGGGGCGGCCTCCAGCACGAAGCCGCGCGACGCGCTGTTATAGAAGATGTGGGTGCGCGGGTCGTAGCTGCGATACGGCAGCCAGTGGCTCAGGCGGGGAACGACCGTCGAGGGCGCGGCACTATCGGGGCGGCTGCTATCGCCGAGGAAATTCTCCTGCAGCCAGGACATCAAGCTCATCGGTCGCCTCCAACAATGGCGGGAAAGTTCGCCGCGCGGACCACCGGTGCCGCGCCGCTCGACTGTGCGGCGTCGCGCACCTCGCTCTGGGTGCGGGCTCCGGCCTCTCGCAGCACGGGGGCCGAGCGAACGGCGGCCAGGGCAGCCCGGCCCGCGGGGGTCGCGTGAGCCGGTGCGGCAGCGGTGGTGACAGGAGCCGTGACCGGCGCGGTCGTGGCAACGGTCGAGGCAGGCGCGGAAGAAGTGGGCGAGGGGGTGGCGGATGTCCGAGCTTCAGCGGCCTGGCCGGTGGCGATCGGAGGGGTGCGACGCTTTGCGATCGCGGCCGCTACACCATCCTTGATGGCGCCCACCGGATCGCCGGCGCTAGCGGACTTCGGACCGCTTGCCTTGGCGCGTGCCGCCTGGACCATCGCTGCGCTCGGCAGGTCGGGGTCGGGCTGGCTCGCATCGACGGGTAGGTCGACCTTCTCGACGGCTGCGAGAAGCGATGCGGCTCCGGTCGCGGTCGCGACATCGCCCCGCGTCGTTGCCACCGCATCCATCGCTGCTGCCTCTCGCCAGTCGCCTTGCGCGACGACGGCGTGGACGGCGGTCTGCTCATGAAGCCGGCCGGCGCCGTCGATATGCGCCGGAAATACGATGCGCAGGACCTTCTCCTGCGTGCGTCCGGTGTTGGCAGCAACGGTCTGAAAACCGCGAACCTGCGACGGTGCAGGCGCTGGCTCAGGCGTATAGGTGCCGATCGGCGCGATCATGCGATCGCCATCGGCACCCGAGATCAGCGCCAGCGCTCGGTCGTCGATCGTCGACGAGGGCGCGCACATGCCATCGGGCGCAACGCAGGAGAACGAGCCCTTCACATTGCTGCCCATCGCGACGCAGCCGGAAAGGCAGGTGGTGCCGGCGACGAGCGCCAGCAGGGTGTACCGCCGCGCCATCACGAGTCCCCCCCGGCGAGCCACTTCGTAAGGAATTCCTTCGGGCGATAACCCTCCAGCGTCGCACCATCGGCGCGGACGATGACTGGCGTACCCGTTAGATTGTGCGCCTTGGCAAAGCGCTCATTGGCATCCAGGCCCGAGGTGTCGCAGGTGCCCGAACCCTGAACCGGATCGCCGGCATAGGCGGCGTGAAGCGCCTTTTCACGGTTCTTGGCGCAGTAGACCTGATTGGCCAGCTCGCGGCTACCAAGCGTCGAGATCGGCCGCTCGATCACCTTGACGTTCATCGACCGCAGCGTGTTGGTCAGCGCCCGGCAATAGCCGCAGCGGAAGTCGCTGAAGACGGTCACAGGCTTGCCCGCCGGGTTGCCCCAGACGATCGAGCCGGTGGCAGGCAGGGTCTCGATTGGCAGATGGCGGATCGGGGCAGGCGCGGCCGGGCGGCCGGTGCCAGGGGCGGGGGCCTCACCGGCTTCGGCTGCGGCATTCGCCTTGGCAGCCCCGCCGACCAGCGTATCCGGGTTCATCTCCAGGAGGCGCGCGGCGGTCAGGTCCTGGCGCGTCTCCATGTCATAGATGCGGCCGATGACGAGATAGCGCGCCGAATTGTCGACATAGAACAGGTTCTGACCGGCCGTGACTTCGCACAGGCCCGACACCCGCTTGCAATCGACGCCCGATATCTTGGTCTTCGGTAGGCGCTTCTTGAGCAGATCCTCGACCGGGACGGTATGGATGGCGGTCCGCACGGCATGGGCCACGCCTGCCCCGCCGAGAGCACAGCCGACCATTCCGCACGCTGCGTATATACCGATGGATACCGGGCTGAAGGACCGTGAGCCCACCAGACGGGCCAGCCATTTAGGCCGGGGCTTAATTGCGGACATGGACACCCTCCAGGAAGACGATTTCGACGTCGACGCCGGTCGGCATCTCGATGACCGGCTGATATTGTTCGGCGCGCTCGATTAGATATTTCGAGACCATGTCGCCGGTCTGCGCCACGCCCTGACCCAGGCCGCCCTGTGCGATCTCACCGAGCCCAAGCTGCTGGCGCTGACCATTGACCGTGACGCTGGGACCGAGCAGCGCGGAATTGGCATTGGCGGCAAAGCCGCGGCCGAACCCGCCGACGAGGCCGGCGATAAAGGCCTGGCTGACGAGCGAACCCTCGCGGCTGACGACACGGCCGCGCACGCCCGTCTTGCCGCCAAAGGCGATGAAGCCCTTCACTTCGGAGACCGCATAACGGCCACCCGGCTGCGGGCAGGTCATCTTCTGCAGCTTGACGTAGACCTTCTCCGAGGAGAGTTCGCCGCGAGCCGCGCCGTTGATGAGGCAGCCCTGGATCTTGGTGGTGAGGAGCTTGCCGTTCTGGAAGACCGAGCGGGCAGGCCCTGTCACGCGCAGCACGACAGGCAGCGGGTCGGTCTGGCTGTTGACACCCGCGGCCGCATCGACGCCGACGATGACGCGCGCGGTCGCGAAGCTATTGGGCGGCAGATAGTTCGGGCTGTCGGTATAGACCGTGTTGCCCTTCTCGACCTTCGTCGCGGTGCCATTACCGGCCGTCGTGAAGGAGACGAGCTTTACCTCGCTGGGACGCGCGGGTGCGACGTCTGCTGCGGCCGTCTGGGGGGCGCCATCGGGGCGCTGATACAATGGTGCCGCGCCCGGGCCGTACATCGCGCTGGGGCCGGCAACCGGCTGTGGCGGTGCGCTCTGACGCTCGTTGATCTGGCGGCGGAGCTGCTCGTTTTCCGACTGGTAGGCAGAGAGTACCCGCTGGCCATCGTCGGACATCGACTGGTTCTGCGACTTGAGCCGATCGAGCTCGGCCGACAGCGCGTCGAGTCGGCTCTGCGTACCGTTTACGGCCTTCAGCTGATTTTCGGTCGACTGGAAGCGGTTCTCCGACGACGCGATCCACTCCTGTTCGGACAGGTTGCGGTTCATGAGGTCAGGCGTCGAGACCTTCACGTCGCCGGCTTTGTCTGAGACGAGGCCGGGGGCCTTATCGTCACCGCCGAAGATGTAGAACGAGGAGCCGATAAGGCCGATACCGGCGACACTCGCCAAAAGGAGCTTCTGCTTCTTGAGGGTGCGGTCATTGCTGGCGAGATCGGAATCGACGGGCGAGGTCGGGTCAGGTGCGCCGCCATCGAGGCTGCGGCGCCGACGCGAAAAGATATTGCGAATGTCCATCCGCTCAGTTCCCGGTGCGAGAGACGAGATAGGCCGTGGTGACACGGCCGGGGGCGAGCTTGGGCTCCGCGATCGAGACGGCCAGTGTGCTTGGCGGGGCGACCGTTGCCTCGGTCAGTACCGTTTCCTGGGTGCCTTTGTTCTCGATGCGCAGGACCCGGCCGGTCAGATCGGTGCCGCGATACTCCGCGATCATCTGGACCTTGAGATCACCGACATAGACAGGCTTCATAGAGCGCTGACGCATCTCGTAGCCGTCGACGATCCGGCCCGAATACATGGCCTGGACCAGCCCGATCGCAGCGTCCTGCGGTCCGGCAGCAGCCTGGGGGGCGGCGTCTGCGACATCGGCCTTGGCGATCGCGGGATTGGTGATGAACACCTGAACCGCCTCATTGCCGCTGACCCGGCAGACGAACTTGTACACGTAGCCGCGCTTGCTGGTGGCAAAGAACGACAGCGCCGGGCGGCTGAAGCCTTCCGGCACCGACAAGTAGATGTCACCGCGAACGGGCTCGTTGACGACGCTGAAGTCGTCGCCCGGATTGCCGGTGCTGACCTTGGAGACGCTGGCGAATTCGTCCTCCACGAGGCTGATGCGGGTCAGGTCCTTGGCAGAGGCGCTGCAGGTGACCTGCGCGCCGTCCGCCGCCCGCAGCGTCTGGTCGGGATCGGCAAAGGCGGGTGTCGTATAGGCGAGTGCCGCCACGCCGATCAGCAAGCCGCCCGTCATGCGGCTGAGCGTGCATTGGCTGCGGGCCGCCAGGGCGGTGCCCACGACAGCACTGCCCAGGGCATAGAGACCGAGGCTCATTGGGCTTCTCCGGGCTTTTTGGGCGTGACCAGCCCGAAGCCGATCAGCTTCAGCGACAGGCCGCTGTATTCCCACTGGAATTCAAAGGTGCGCATGTCGCTCGACACGACCTGCTGGCCGACAATGGTGTTGAGCTTGCCATTGACGGTGGAACGAAGGTTCTTGGTGTCGATCGACATCGTCTCGATCGCAAAGAATTGCGAGAGGCTCGACCCGCGCTGCTCACTGACGATCTTGACCAGGTCAGCCTTGATCCGGCCCTGCGCGCGCGGCGCGACCAGGTTGAGGACCGAGGTCATCCAATAGTCGAGATTGCCGGGCGAGCGGTTGAGCATCAGGAGCGCGGTGTCGCGCGTCACCATTTCCAGATATTCGTGACTGACGCCTGAGCTGGAAATGGTCACCGGGGACTGGAGCACCGGCTGAAGCACGATCTCACGCGGCCGCGAGGTGGCGAATAAGAGTAGCGCTATGACAGCGCAGGTTAGACCAAACGCGGCAACGCCAAGCACATTGCGCTGGCGCAGCACGCGCTGGCTCTGACCATGCTGATAGGAGAAATCCATCTTAACCCACCATCAAGCGGAGGTAGGAAGGTGGCGTGGCCTTGACGGAGGGGAAGCCGCCGGGGAGGTACCAATAGGCCATATGGATCAGCCACGATGCCGCACGCCCAGCTTTCAACTTTTTCAAAGCCCACCAGCCGGCGCCAGCTAGCGCCATGCCAATGATGATGTGCTGGGACATGACTCCCCAGATGAATGGGAGGACCATCGCGAGGAACTCATCCAGCGTCCAAAACCCGATCAGCTCGGGATCATCCAGATGAGACGGAATCATGTAATTGGCTGCCATGTCGCCACCTTCCAGAAGGGCTCATGACGGCGCGCTGCCACGCACCGTCATGAGCAGACGGTCAGATCGTCGCGGTGACGGTCGAGGTGACGATCGGAACGCCGGTGCCAGCGCCGACGCCGACGCCGACGGGGACGGCAACCTGACCCAGGCTGAAACGACCCGAGGCCATGCCGACAATGCCGCCAGCGAGCGACAGCACGGTGATGACCTTGCCACCCGAACCCGACAGGAAGCCGGTGAATTTCTGAAGGGCGGTATCGAAGGTGGCGTCAGCGCCGGCGAAGGCCGACGGCGCAAAGAAGCACAGGACAAAAGCCAGTGCGAGAACGGCGAGCATCGCCATCTCGTACCGCCCTGCCTGGCGCAGCATACTTTTCATGAGGAAAGCTCCCTGGATTCGGCGCAGTGAAATCCGCGCCGTCATCAAGGGTGTGGGGGGAGGCAGAGTGTCGCAAATTGAACCGCAAATACCGGCCCTGAGACAAACATATTCGAGATCATGCGTGCAGGGGTGTGGCATTGAAGCAACGGAACGTCCGCCGGCACGGACGCTTCGTCCAACGCGACGGACAGCTGTCCGTAATTGCGGACAGTCAATCGGACCAAATCAGGCTGGCTGCTGCTATTGTTCCGCTTGCAAGGGCGATAGAAATCCGATTTCTATCGCATCTAGCTACGAAATGATTGAAAACTAAGTCGAAAAATAGGGGGCGTTAAGTGCCAGAAATAAAAAAAACATATCGGCTTGACGCCTCAACGTACCTCTTCCGCCTTGCCACCGAAAGCGTTCGACTATTTTCCAATAGAGAGGAGCAATTTGCGACGATATCACAAGTCGTTGAAGCGCGGGCAGGAGTCGCTAGTGACATTCCTGCAAATTATAAGCCGGACGAACTCAAAAAACATCTAAAAATAATACCTACGGACGGCGAAATTCCTATCATATTGGAAATATTGCCTACTGTTGGTGATGACGTGGAGCATGCCATTCCGGCTATCAGCAAGGCCCTTAGCGAGTCCATTTCATTCGCTAGTGCCATATCACTCATGCTTTTTGACTATGTCGTCGAAGAAAATAAGACAGAGGTTTTAACAAAGCTCGGTCTCAGCTTAGCAGAGGCGCGCGAATATTCAGCTTTGTTGAGAGAGCGTAACGACAATGTGGTGCCCATCGGGGGGCGGCCTGACAATTAAAAGAATATTCAGGCCAAAAGGTTGCATTTCAAATTGATGCTCCGCTAGTCGAGTTAAGACGGCTTGGGAGGGCTCGAAGATGAATGCATCGGCGGGGATGATGCGAGTAGATGTGGCGGACGCCACACCTATTCTCGATATCAGCGACTTTTTTATATCGAGAATGGATGCGCTCAATGTCAGCATCCGCGACCTAGGATCACGCACCGCTATAAAGCATAGCCGGCTAGGCGATATTCTTCACCGCACACCGGCGAAGCGACGACCAATGCGGTTGGATGAAGCTTCAGCAATCTGTTCAGCGCTGGAAACAAACCATTTCATTGCAATGCTCGCATGCGAGCTCTTCCTGAGCAACAAGGTATCAGACCTTGCAGCCGCTGATCGAGTTGCTTCCCTTATGTCGACTATGACAAATGGCTTGGCATCCCGGCTAACCGAGGTGCTGGGGCATATCGAAGGTTTGAGGGATAGCGATATCCGCGAGGAGCATGGCCTGCAGGCCCAAGAACATGTTCTTGATTTCTTTGAGAGGCACTATTCAGGTATTGCTGTCAGACGAAGTGCGCGCCTCGATCGCTCGGGTGACCTATGGGCTATGAGGGAGGCGCTGCAAAAAACCGGTTGATGATGTATCGGATTTTTCGACTTTGTACGATCAACGCCGACTCATGAGCTCCAGCGCAACACCCCCTTCAAACCGAGTAAACGGTCGTCAAAAGCACGAATGGATTCGCGCTGTGCGGCCAACGGTCGGCGAAAACACGAACCGCCCCCCTCCACGGACGCGTGTGCCCGTATGGCGGACACAGATAACGCTCAACTTCGTGCTTTCGCCGACCTTGGGATAGGACACTCCACTAATGACCCTTCCTGCGAACCAAGGCGACCTCTTCGCGCTGGATAGCCCTCTCCTTAAAGAAGTAAGGGGCGAGTCATCTTTGATGGCTTTTCCGTTTTTTGCATTGAGCAAAGGCAAATGGACCAAGCCTTTAAAATACAATAATGATTCTGTTTCCATTGAGATAGTAGCCACGCCAAAAGGCGTTGCTACAATATATGATAAGGAAGTGTTATTATACATCGCAAGTTTGATGGTGGCTAAGTTAGAAGCGGGCCAGCAAGTTAGCCAAGATTTTTATTTTACGGCACATGATCTTTTTCGGGTAACAGGAGATAGCGCGTCCGCTCGCTCCTATACGCGACTCTCGGATGCATTAGAACGCCTTCAAGGCACTCAAATTAAAACAAATATTGAGGCAGGCGGAGAGGGGCAATCAGGATTCTTTTCGTGGCTATCTGATGCGCAACTTCAATACTCGAAGACAAAAAATGGCGAAAGGCGCCTGAAAGCTATAAAAGTCAGACTTTGCGACTGGTTATATAGGGCAATATTGAGAGATAAGAGGGTTTTAGAATATTCTTCATTATATTTCTCGCTCGGCCCAATTGAACGAAGATTATATGAAGTAGCGAGATCTATGTGTCCACAAGGTGTACTTGATGTAGATATAGAAGCGCTTAGACTCCAGTTAGGATATCAGAGTTCTATTAAGCACTTTCGTCATGAAATGAAGCGGGTAATTGAATCTCAGTCTATTCCAGATTTTAAGTTTGAATTACTAGATGCTATAGCTGGGGAGCATAAAAAACCTGCGCGACGCAATGCTGGCGCAACCGGAGTTCGAATCACATCAATTCGAAAATAACGGTAGAGAGCGCTTTCGCCAGCACCCAAGCTAGAAGAGCACCGCCTCCACCGCGATCGGTCGGCGAAAGCACGAATTGCAGTCCGCAAGGGTCAGCGAAAGCACGAACTTTTGTCGCGATGGGTCGGCGAAAGCACGAATCGAGACTATTTCGCGCTGATCAAAAGCGCGCCAGAAATGGCAAGCTTAAGTGGATGATCTAACAACGATGAAGGAAGCGGCTGTGACCACATAAAGGAAAGCCCGGCACGAAGGCCGGGCATCCCAAGGTTTAATGGAGCGACGTCGCCAAACGTCGACCCGAGGTGTGAAGTACCTCCTCCATATAGCCGAAAACGAACTCCGGTTCAAGGATGCGCGCTTCGCGCCACGCTATCTTTTTGCCTGGTCCCAGTCTCCCTAGGGAGAATGGAAGATGGGGTTGTTTTCTGTCGGCGAAGCCGGGTCATCCGCGCTCGCCACGATCATGCGGCGTCCGCCCGCAAAGTCCGGAGCGATACACCGCACGGGCGCACCCGTTCTGCGCGGAAGTGTGGAGGCAGGGTCATTCGAGGAGAGCTTCTACCTCGTGCCCGCGAAGGGGGAGACCGATCGCTTGCTCCATGCTGCGCGTAAGACCCTGGATGCGGCGCGACGGCTGAAGCGGGAGGCACGGGCAGGTGAACGGTTGCTGAGTGCGGCCGAACGGCATGTCGCACGGCTGACGGCAGCGGCGGTGCGCGTTTACGAAGAAATCCTGACGCTGGCTCGGCTGAACCGGGGCCGGGTGTTCCCGTCCTATGATTATCTCGCCGAGGCTACTCAGCTTGGCCGTGCCACCATCGGGCGGGCGATCAATACCCTAGAGGCGATCGGGTTTCTCGTTCGGCAGCGCCGTTTTGAGCGCGTCAAAGGCGCATCCGACGGGCCGCGCTACAAGCAGACGTCCAATGCCTATCGCCCGCTGATGCCGGCGATCGCCAAGCGCTTCCTGCCGCGTTGGATGAAGCCAGCGCCAGTGCCGGACGATGCCGCACAGTACCGCGCGGACCAGGATGAACAGCTGCACATCATGGTCGACACGCTGAGTTCAGCGGAGCTCGCGCGCTTCCGGGTGGGCGGCGAATTGGGCAAGGTTCTGGCCCGCCTGGGCGCCAGTATCGATCGCATTTCCTGCGAGGATCATTTTGATGCTCAACCGCTTACAGAGTCTATCAATAAGGGTGACAATGAGTTGGCCTAGACGGCCAACGCAGACGTCTAACGACGAGAGTACGGAAAACGACCAGAACAACGAAATGCCCAACCTCACCACGACAGCCCAGGAGTGCCGGCTAGCGCCGTCACAATGCTTCCTAGTGGAAGCAAGCGGCTCCGACCGGCCCAGCCGTGCACGGAGCGCCTGTTGAAGCGTCGATCAGAAGATGGCGATGGTTGCGCCCGGCCGACGCGTGGCCGCAGATTGGCCAGACACCATAGGCTGGAGCGGCGCTACCCGCGCATAGCCTGATAGACGGTTCCAGTTGGCCAGGATGTTCGTCACATAGGCCTGCGTCTCGGCAATCCGCGGCACCATACCGCCGCGTACCCGGCCAGGCCCGGCATTATAGGCCGCCAGGGCCAGATGGACCTGACCGAAGCGATCGAGATGGCTGCGCAGATAGCGTGCGCCCCCGCGAAGGTTTTGCACGGTGTCATAGCGATCGACGCCGAGCTGCGCGGCCGTGGCAGGCATAAGCTGCGCTAAACCAAAGGCATTTTTTGATGAGGTCGCGAGCGGATCATAGCCGCTTTCCCGCAGGATCATCGCGTCGAACAGACCGACCGGGATCCCCGCCTCGCATGCGATCGCGCTGATCATCGCATAATAGGCTGCCCTCCGGCGCTCGGTCGCGGCGCTCAGAAAACCAGACGGATGATAGGCAGCGGGTGCGCAGCCAGGAGTGAAGGTGACGATCGGCGCTGGTGCACCACGGCGCATCCAGCTTGGCACCGCTATGCTGGAGAGTGGTGCAACGGCATTTACCACTGGCGGCGCTGCGGGGGCCGTAGCCGGTGCCAGCGAGGGCGCCGTCATCTCCTGGCTCATGCGATATTCGACGTAACGTCGGCTCAGGTCGTGAACGCGGAAGAGCGAATCTGCGGTCGATGTTTCATTTGGTTCATCGCTCGGCTTTCCCGCCGGTTCAGCCTCGCCGGCTGGCATAGGCTGGTTCATCGTGATCAGTGTGACGCTGCGCCTGCCCGTCTGCGCGTGCCCTGCAACCGCCCCTGTCATTGCCACTATTGCCACCGCGCTGGCGGCCCATCCCTGTCGCATTTCGTGCTCCCTTTTGTCCCTTTCAGCCAAGGGGAGAGCGGCGAAGTCCGAATTGTCAAGATAGGCACATGGTGGCAAAATGGCGATCCAGGCGTCGTTTCCGGCGCTCGTTCGCGACTGCCATCGCACCGTTTTGCCGTCCTGATGGGACATGCGGAGCCGTGCCTATGTGGCTGATCGATCGCGATACGAACGGCTGTTCAGGCAGCCGCATCCCTCTACCACCTGCTCTACGCCAGGCGCTGGTGAGCTGGTACGTCGGTAAAGGTAGCTTCCACGACGAGAATGCCGGGATCACCCTGGTCCAGAATGCACGCATCGGCCTCAAGTGGCTGGCCTGCGATTGTCTGGGCCCGTCCGCCCCGCCGCCCATTCTCACGCCTGCGTTCCTCTCCGAGGCCGAAACCTATTATCTGCGCCGCCTGACAGGATCCCACCGACCAGAGCATAAAGAGGCCTGCCCGTTCTTCCGCGACCAGGCGACCAATCGGATTACGGAGATCCGCAATCGCTCGACACCGGCGGACCCACCGTCTGGCTTTTTCGAGGTGCTGAAGCCGGCGCCGGAGAACCTGTCCCAACGGCCCGACGAGGATGTCACCGACGATCGGACGCGCAATGCGTCGGTCCCACGCATGGCCCGCCTCTTGTGGCGGCTCCTCGACACCGCCGGTGTGAACACTGTGGCGCCAATCTCGGCCGGCGAGGAGCGTTCGATCAAAGCGGGCTTCAGCGCGATCGGCTATGCCGCAGGTCGCATAGAGATCGCGCCGGGGATCGAGCTGGCGCGGGCATTCTGGTCGCATCACCGACCGCTGCAGACCAATGCTATCTATGCGACGCTTCGCCGGATGGGACGTGAATGGCCGCGTGACCATGCGCCGCAAGGCTTCGTACTGATGTATGCCAAAGCCATTCGCGGGTGCGACATCCAGGTGGCCGACGGCGAACTGATCACGATCGCCAACCGCGTCCAGTCGCCATCGGTGCGTGGCAACCGCATCGCCGGACCCTATCTGGTCCTCGTCGTTGTCGGCCAATATCCCGAAGCTCACGGCCTGGCGCCGCTGCGCGGCTATGCGCAGCCGATCTATAACGGGCAGATGTTCGTGCCGGTCGACTCGAATTTCGAGCGCGAGGTCCTGCGCGAACTATTGCGATCTCAGCGCACGCTCGACGCAAGCGGCATTGACCTGGCGATCGACAAACCGGTGTTCGATCGGCTTACCCCGGATGGAAGTTGCCGGCCTGACTTCTTGATCGAGGCGCGGTCGCGCATGACGGGCGAGATCCGCACCATTGTCATCGAGGCGATGGGGCTGAATGACGAAGCATATCACGCCTCGAAAGCCGTCACGCATCCCAGGATGCGGCATCTGGGAGAGTTGATCAGCATCGCGCCTGAAGACGTTGCAAACGGCTCTATTCCGATGAGGTTGAAGCAGGCGCTCGATCTATGACGTGCTTATGGCGACCCATTTCCAGTTATTCAGCGATCGGCCCAAAGCATCAGCTCCACTTCATGGAGGCGGCAAAGGCAACGACAATGCCGAGTGTTACGGGTGTGGAGAGAAAATACAGCTTTTGCCAGCGCCACCACAAGCGCGGCAGGAAAAGCATCGCCTGACGCCGCGACCGCACATCGTTCCAAATCTGCTCCTGGTAAGCCTGCCAGCCTGTTACAGCGACTGACATAGTCATCGCGAACGCACAGCAAATGCCCGCCGCGACATAAAGCGCCACCCAATTCTCAATTTCTAGCGCCGTAAACTGGTCCATTTTCGGTCCTCATGATCCGTCGCCCCGGCGTGCCGTCTCCAACCGTGACGCGATGGTCAGGGTTCCACCCTATGAGGCTCCTCCAAACCAGACAGCGTCATCGGCACCTGCAGTGCCGAGCTTCACCAAGTGTCCAAAAGGAGAGGGAGAAAGGCGGAAGGTGAGCTGCGGGGAAGCTTCCGCGCATGCTCTTCCATCCAATGGATGCGCTCGCATCCCCAAGGTCGAGAGGCCCACCATGACACCTGTGATCTTATTCATTCGCCGGCCCGGCGAAGAGGACATTGCCGACGTCTACGGTAATGAGAATGATGCTCGTGACGCACTTATCGGCTTCGTTCGTGAGCATTGGGCGCGTGACGATATCGCGTGCCCGCCCGACGATGATGAAGCGATCAAAGCCTTCCGTGAGGGCGACGGCGTGATCTGCGCTCTCGTGACCGTGCGCCGCCCCAGCTGACCAATAGGCGGGGTTGATGCTCGGCGTCGGCCCCGCACGCCTCAGGAGACAGCCCGTGGCTGTGATCAAGAACCCCCCGTCTCAAGCCGCCCGCGACCTGGTGAAGGCCCTTGGAGGCACCTGGCACGGCTATACCGCGATGTGTCGCTGTCCGGCGCATAAGGACAGCGAACCCAGTCTCTCGATCCGGCAGGGCGACCGCGGCATCCTCCTCACCTGCTTTGCCGGTTGTACGCGGCCTGACGTCCTGCGCAGCCTTGACCGTATTCCGGTGACGGGCTCGTGCCACGCACCAGCCATCACCCCCGCTCAGACCGGTACAGCCCATGTCGAGCGCATCTGGAACCAGGCCCGGTCCGTGATGGGCACGCTTGGCGAGCGCTACCTGCGACGCCGAAACATGCTGCCGATCCCGGCAGACATCCGCTTCCACCCGAAGTGTCCGCACGGTGCCAAGCCGAACACGACCTATAAGCCGGCGCTGCTGGTCGCTATCCGTGACGCTGGGCGCCTGGTGGCCATCCAGCGCATTTTTCTCGATCCTGACACTGGATGGCACACGGCCAAGGCCCAGCTCGGAGCCCCCGGCGCCGGTGCCTGGACCGGCGGTACGGTTGGCCCGACGCTGGCGATCGCCGAAGGCTTCGAGAAGGCCGTTGCGTTCACCAGGCTCTATGGCGTCCCCTGCTGGTCCTCGATGGGCGCTCGCCGGATGGATCTCATCGATATTCCGACCAGCGTCACCAAACTCATCCTGGCGGGAGACCCCGATACGGAGGGTCGACGCGCCGTAAACAAAGCGATCCCAGCCTACGTCTCGAACAATCGGGTTGTGATCCCTCAGTTTCCAAACGGTTTCGGCGACTGGAACGATCAGCTATCAGCCAAAGTAGAAAGGTGAAGGATCATGCTCTTTCCTCGCAAGAGAACGCAGCTGCTGATGATCCTCCTACTTGGAGCCTCCTCATACGCCTTCTATCGTTTAGGAGAGCCCGAGATGGCGTGTCTTTTCGGCGTTATTTCCGGAATGACTATGCTCCTCTCGGCGGTGACCATCCTGTTAGGGTTGCCATTGCCACCATCGCTGACGGAATATGAAAAAAGCGATCTTTGGCTGGCGCAGAAATATGGTACGCGCGATAGCAGACCGCGACGCACCGGGAACAGTCGCCCTATCGGCCGGGGATGACCGGTTGCCGCGCGAAGGTGGCGACCGTAGAATGCTCGGGGAAATCCTGGTGACTATACGGTGATCCTGGACCTTATGAAGCTGAGGCCTGTCCATGAAGACCAATCTCTTCCGGCTATTCGACTTCCTCGTTTACGCGGGCGGACTGGCGTTTTTCTTCATCTACGTTGCACCGACATGGGGCCTGATCTGGGCGGTGCTGGGCCTCTTGATCTTTGTCGCTATCAGCACCGCCCTACTCGGCTTTTTGCAATTTAAACTGCGCATTGCCCCCCCGGTGACCTAACGGGGCGGCCCCCCTTCTCCCCGCGGTTCCAGGGCTGTCCGGGCCAATAGAGGAGAGAGGGAAAGGAAGATGGGAGGCGGCGCGACGAAGCAGCCGCCCGAGGAGATCTTCCATGCCCCACCATACCGCGCAGACCGTCTCGATAGGCTATGACCCTGCGCCCTGGATCGCAGCACGTATTGCCGATCGCGGTCGCATCACGCGCGCTGATCTGAACCAGGTAATGACCGATGCCTATGGCGGAAGCGACGCCGACGGGCTTTGGAGCCAGCGCGACAGCTTCGAGGCACTGGAGCGGGCGCTGGCCCTCCATCTGCTTCGCCATCCCCGCGCCCTGACCGCACCGGCCGATGTCCGTCATGCGATCGACCTGGCCGCCAACATGCCGACCCAGACCGTGCGAAGTGAGGAGCAGCTCAATCTGCAGCAATTCAGCACGCCGATCGATATTGCCGCGCTGGCGGTATTGCTCGCCGCGATTGGCGCCGATGACGTCGTGTTGGAGCCGAGCGCGGGCAATGGCCTGCTTGTCGCCCAGATCCCGGCCCATGCCAGCCTGCAGTTGAACGAGCTGCACGCAGGCCGGCGCGACGGCTTGGTTGTGAGTTTCCCGACCGCGATCGTCACCGGTCACGATGCCGCTGAGCTGGTTGCGCACCACGCCGCGCTGGAGCGGCCAAGTGTGGTCCTGATGAACCCGCCCTTTGCCCGCAGCGTCGGGCGCGGCGCTGACGACCTGGCGGCCGCGCGTCACCTTCAGGCAGCACTTCGCCGGGTCCGCGCTGGCGGGCGGGTCGTGGCGATCATGCCGGACTGGTTCGCGCCGTCAGCTCGGTTGCAACAGGTGTTCGCGGCCGTGCTTGCGGGCTGCAGCGTGCGCACCTCGCTACGCCTGACCGGCTGCTACGCCAAGCACGGGACCAGCATCGACGTGCGGCTCTACGTCATCGACAAGGCCGATGGCGCTGAGAATTGCCCAACCATCGAGCGCGGCTCGGTCGGCGAGCTTCTTGACGTCGTGACCGTTCCTGACCGCCTCCCGCTGGCGCCCGCCCCCGCGCCGTCGCGCACGCCAGCGCTGGCGCTGTTCGGGGCGGCCCGCGCGACCAAGGTCGCGCCGCCCCGCCCCTTTCGCGCTCCGGCGCGCAACGCCGTACTGCCAGTCGGCTATACCACGCTGACTGATCCGGCTCCGCTTGGGCGTCAGGTTGGCATCTATCTGCCGTATCGACCCAGCCGCCTGGTCTTCGATACGGCCGGGGAGCATCCAAGCGCCCTCGTGGAATCGATCGCTATGGGCTCGATTCCGTCTCCCATCGCCAGCCATATTCCGCATCTCCCCGAGCGGACCGTCACCGATCGTCTGCTCTCTGCCGCCCAGTTGGAAACGGTGGTGTATGCTGGGCACGCCTGGACCCAGATGCTCAGTGGGCGTTTCCGGCCGGACAAGCAGGGTGTCGGCCTGGTACTCGACGAGGACGGTCGTGAATATCGCAAGGCCTTCTTCCTGGGGGACGGCACGGGTGCCGGCAAAGGAAGACAGGTGGCGGCCTGTATCCTCGATAACTGGCTGGCGGGCCGGCGCCGTCACATCTGGGTGTCGAAGAACGCCCCCCTGCTCGAAGACGCACAGCGCGACTGGACCGCGCTCGGTGGCCTGTCGGCCGACATCCA
The DNA here is from genome assembly GCF_036663655.1 of Sphingomonas flavida. NCBI lineage: Bacteria > Pseudomonadati > Pseudomonadota > Alphaproteobacteria > Sphingomonadales > Sphingomonadaceae > Sphingomonas > Sphingomonas flavida. Next base: position 15,888 of record NZ_JAXOJH010000023.1, on the reverse strand, counting down.
GCCCTTGTCGAACTGGAAGATCAACGAGCCGATCACGCTGACCGAAGGGGTGTTGTTCGTCCCCTATCCGACGCTGCGCTCCAGCCGCGGCGATGCCACCCGTCTCCAGCAGATCCTCGACTGGGCTGGTTCGGATTTCGATGGCGTCATCGCGTTTGACGAGGCGCACGAGATGGGCGGCGTCGCCGGCGGTGAGGGCGTGATGGGCAAGACCGAGGGCTCGCAGCAGGGCGTGTGCGGCGTTCTTCTCCAAAACCATCTGCCCGCGGCCCGCATCCTCTATGCCTCCGCCACCGGTGCCTCCGACGTCAACAATCTTGCCTATGCGGTGCGGCTTGGCCTGTGGGGGCCGGACACCGCCTTTGCCGATCGCGAGGCGTTCATCAGCCAGATTCGCGAAGGCGGGATCGCGGCCATGGAGCTGGTCGCGCGCGACCTGAAGGCGCTTGGCCTATATACCGCCCGGGCGTTGAGCTTCGCTGGCGTCGAATATGAAGTGTTGCGTCACGCGCTGACGCCCGAGCAGATCGCGATCTACGACACCTATTGCGAGGGCTGGCGGATCATTCTGCAGAACATGGAAGCGGCCCTGTGCATCACTGGCGTCGTCGATGGTCTGGCCAATGAAACGCTGAACAGTGGCGCCAAGGCGGCCGCGCGGTCGCGTTTCGAGTCCGCCAAGCAGCGCTTTTTCGGTCAGGTGCTGCTGTCGATGAAGCTGCCTTCGGTCATCAGCGAGGTCGAGCGGCATGTAGCGGCCGGCCAGTCGGTGGTTCTGCAGCTGGTGACGACCGCCGAAGCCATCCTCGATCGCCAGCTCGGCAGCCTGTCGGCCGAGGAGCATGCGGATCTCGACATCACACTGTCCCCGCTCGAATATTGCATCGACTATCTCGAACGCGCCTTTCCGACGCGCCAGATGGAGACCTTCAGCGACGACACGGAAACCGTTCGCTCACGGCCAATGTCCGACACCGAGGGCAATCCGGTTCACAACCCCGAGGCACTGGCAGCGCGTGAGCGAATGATCGAGCAGATTTGCGCGCTCCCGCCGATCGCGTCGGCCCTCGATGCTCTCATCGCGCATTTCGGTCCCGACCATATCGCTGAGGTGACCGGGCGCTCCAAGCGGCTGGTGCCCACCGCGGCCGGTGGACAGAAGATCGAGAGCCGCACAGGCAGGACCTCCCAGGCCGAAGCCGCGGCATTCATGGCTGGGACCAAGCGCATCCTGGTATTCTCGGACGCGGGCGGCACCGGGCGCTCCTACCATGCGAGCCTGGAGGCCAAGAACCAGCAACAGCGCGTTCACTTTCTCCTCGAACCGGGCTGGCGCGCGGACCGGGCAATCCAGGGGCTGGGACGCACCCACCGCACGCATCAGGCCTCGACGCCGCTATTCCGGCCGGTCACGACCGACTGCAAAGGCGAGCTGCGCTTCACGTCGACGATCGCGAGGCGTCTGGACTCGCTTGGAGCGCTGACGCGCGGCCAGCGCCAGACCGGTGGCCAGAACCTGTTCGACCCGTCCGACAACTTGGAGAGCAGCTATGCCCAGGCGGCGCTCATCAGCTGGTTCCACCTCCTCGATCGCGGCAAGCTCAAGAGCGCGAACATGAGCGACTTCTGCGACCGCACCGGCCTGGTCCTCCACAATCCCGATGGAATGCTGAAGGACGATCTGCCGCCCATCCAGCGCTGGCTGAACCGCCTGCTCGCACTACCAATCGGCATGCAGAACGCCATCTTCGAGGAATTTCTCGGTCTCGTTGAGGCCCGCATCGCAGCAGCGCGCGAGGCTGGGACGCTTGATGTCGGCGTCGAGACGATCACGGCCGACACCGCGACCGTGATCGACGATGTCGTGTTGCGTATCGATCCGATCTCGGGGGCCAAGTCCCATCTTCTCACCATCGAAATCCAGCGTCGCAAGACACCCATCACGCTGGCGCGCATTCTCTCTCTTGCCAGCGACGAGGATGACGAGGCGTTCCTCATGAATACCCGCTCGGGGCGCGTGGCGCTGCGTAGCTGGGGGCGACCCTGGATGGACGAAAGCGGCGAGCCGATCCCTCGCGCCGAGCTGCAGCGTCCCTGCCGGCGCGAATATCATGGCGCCGCCACGCTGTTCGAGAGCGCATGGGAACCAATCGATCGCGCGACCTTCGAGGCAAAGTGGGCAGCTGAGGTCGAAGAGGCCGCCAACGAAATCGACACCCAGATCGTCCGATTGGCGACCGGCCTCCTTCTGCCCATCTGGTCGGCCCTCCCGTCGGATCATCTCGCGGTCAACCGGATCGTCGACCAGAATGGCAATAGCTGGCTCGGCCGCCTGGTCTTCGACCAGCATATCGCCAAGCTCTACACCAAGCTGGGGATCGCCGAGGCGGGCGACCTGCCAGTCGGTGCGATTGCGCGCTCGGTATTGTCGGGCCGCAGCGTCGACGTCGTCCGCCCGTTCGCGATGACGATCAAACTGGCGCGCGTGAATGGCAACCAGCGTGTCGAGATCGTCGGGGCACCGGCCAATCAGCTGGCTTGGCTCAAATCGCTCGGATGCTTCACCGAGATCATCCGCTACCAGACGCGTGTGTTCGTGGCGGCGGACCGGGCCGAAGCCATCCTCAACCTAATCCTTCCGGGAACCTGAGAGGTACGCAAGCAGGTTCTGGTCCGTTGGGCTGCGAATTATACATATCGATCGCAGCCTGGCGGTCCACCCAGTCTGTCACGCGATTCTTTTGGAAAAGAGAGATCCAAGTCTGACCGGGCTGAAGCGGTCCTTTTTCAAATGCTGAGGGGCAGGCGCTGCTGACCTGATTCAAAAAATCCGAATTGGGTGTTGGGGTGATTATCATTGCTACGGCAAGAATAGCTCCAACACCCCATGGTGAGACAGCTTTCAAGATACCCATAACCTCCGCACCCCTTTTCGATATGGCCGGCAACATAGCTTAATTCGATCATCTCATCCAGGCCGGCAACACTTGCAGTGGTCAAAAGAGAGAGGGGGAAGGGGATAGGTGACCGGTCGATGAGCCGGGAGCTTGTCAAAGGAAATGCCCGTGACCATTCAGTCCGTGAAGCTGTCGAACCTGAGCCTGTCCGCGATCAACGTGCGCACTGCGTCGGAGGAAACGCTGGAGATCGAGTCGCTTGCCGCTGACATCGAGGCGCGCGGCGTTCTAGTCAATCTCCTGGTCTCACCCGCGGGCAAGTCGCGTGGTCGTTTCGAGGTGTTCGATGGCGGCCGGCGCTGGCGGGCGCTGAACCTTCTGGCGACGCAGGGCAAGATCGCCCTGGACACCTATGACGTTCCTGTCCGCGTTCTCAAGGCCGATGAGGCGACGCTCAGCGAGACCTCGCTGGCCGCCAGCTTTCATCAGATGAAGCTGACCCCGGCCGAGGAATGCCGCGCGTTCCAGCATTTCATCAGCAAGGGCGCTGATGTCGACGGCGTGGCCAAGCGGCTCGGTGTGACGGTGCGGTTTGTCGAGGGACGGCTGCGCCTGGCCCAGCTGGCGGAGCCGATCTTCGATGCACTGGCCCAGGGTAAGATCACGCTCGATCTCGCCAAGGCTTACGGTGCGGCATCGAGCCAGGCCCGCCAGATGCTGGTTTGGAACAGCTATGGCGCAAGCGCCTATTACAGCGTCGACACTATCCGCCGGCAGATCCTGAGCGAAACCATCCGCTCGACCGAGCCGATCGCGCTGCTCATCGGCGCCGACGCCTATGTCGCGGCCGGTGGCAAGATCGATGCGGATCTGTTCAGCGACGAAGGCGACAAGTGGATCAACCCGGAGATCGCGCAGGGTCTTGCGTCCGAATTGCTAGAGGCCGAGGCCAAGCGGCTGGGTGAGGACGCGGGGCTCGCCTGGGTGCGGCCGCTGGTATCCACGGACATCTATACCGCTGCACGGCAGCTCCACCGTGTCAGCCTGCCGACCGCACCCCTCAGCGAGGACGAAGATGCGCGTCTGACCGCGATCGCTGAGCGGCTCCAGGCGATCGACGACCTGAGCGATAACGGCCAGGAGTTCACCGAGGAGGAATGCCAGGCGATCGAGGCCGAAGGTGACGCCCTTGAGGCCGAAGCGCGCGACATTCGTCGTCGTCCGCAGATCTTGCCCGACGAACTGCGCTCGCGCGTCGGTGCGTTCCTGACCCTGACCAAGACCGGCCAGATGGTCCTCGACACGACCTATTATAGCGAAACGCCGCTGACCATCACCGCGGTCGAACCCGCGGCCGGGGACGGCGAATGCAGTGATGACAGCGACCATGACGACACCGACGCGCAGAGCAAAGACGGTGCGGGCGATGCTCCGGCGTCGGCGTGGCGGATCGAGGAACGGCCAGCGTCCACCCAGCCGGTGCCGGCCGCGATGGCTGGTCCGGACGGCAAGCAGCTCAGCCAGGTGCTGTACGACCAGCTGGCGATGCAGCGCCGTGACGTATTGGGGGCCGCGCTGCTCAGCCACCCCGCCCTCGCCGTCGACTATATGCTCTTCCTGATGGTCGATGCTCGCGAACACGGTGGGTCAGGCTCGGGAGCGACGATCCGCGCCCCCCTTCCGCAGAACCCGATGCCGGTCGATGCCATCCCGGCAAGCCGCGCTGCGGCTCATATCGCCGAGGCGTATGACGCCCTCGACAGTAAGTGGACCGAGCATGATGATAAGGTGGCGCGGTTCGAGGCCTTCCGTCTCCTCGCAGACGACATCAAGGCGGCATGGCTGGCTTGGGTCGTTGCCACCTCGTTGGAAGCCAAGGACAGCTATAGCGCGACCGTTCAGAACGCGCTTCAGAACCGGTTGGCGACGATCATGGAGGTCGACGTTGCCCAGTGGTGGCGGCCGACGTCGGCGAACTTCTTCGACCGTGTGCCCAAGGGCGCGCTCATGTCGGTCCTGCATGAAGTTGGCGGCCCGACGCTCTCCAGCCGCTATGCGAGCGGCAAGAAGCCCGAGATTTCCAGCTCGTGCCAGAAACTGTTCGCGGGCGAAGCGATCGTCGAGGCCGAAGTCGCTCAGGCGGCACTGGCCTGGGTGCCCGCTGCCATGCGCTTCCCCAACACGCCGGCACCCTCGCTGGAGAAGGCAACAGCCGACGTGGCCGATGGCACGGCCTCCAGCGAGCTGACGGTGCCGCTAGATCCGGCTGACGACTGCGAGCTGGACACCGACATCGATCTGGCAGCGCTGCTGGTCGACGAGCCGGACGCGATCGCGGCCGAATAACGAGGCGTCACGCACGTCGACGCTGTGGCCGGCCACCCCTGATCGGGCGGTCGACCATGGCTGCGTTTCCCTAGCCCGAAAGGATCGGCATGACCGAACCCCGCCTGTCCGGCCGCGCGCTTGCCGAGGCCGTGACCCAGAACCTGGTCGAGCGGATCGAAGCCGGTGCGCTGCCATGGAGCCGCCCCTGGTCGTTGACGGGCGAAGGCGGTCGGCCGCTTCGCCACGACGGCTGTCCCTATAATGGGATCAATTGTCTCCTCTTATGGTCGACGGCCGAGAGCCGGGGCTATCGCAGTCGCTATTGGATGACTGCGCGCCAGGCCGAATGTCTGGGCGGCGCATTGCTGCCCGGCGCAGCCGCCTCCTTCTCCATCTATGCCGCGACCGTTCGCCAGGGCGGTGCCAAGGCCACCACCACCGAAGCTGGCCATGCGCGCATCATCAGTTTCCTGCGCCATTACACCGTCTTTAATGCCGACGAGATCGTCGGCCTGCCCGACTGGTATTATGTGCGCGACGTGCCCCCGCTGCCCCGGCTGCTGTCCGAACGGCAGGCCGCGATCGATGCCTTTTTCGCGAAGCTACCGTTGAAGATCCGGCGTGGTGGTGACGAGGCGTTTTACTGCCCCCTGCGCGACATCATCCAGATGCCGCACCTTGGCAGTTTTCATTCCGCCGATGCCTATGCCAGCACGCTGGCGCACGAGTGTATCCACTGGACCGGCAGCCCGCAGCGCCTCGATCGGGAATTTCCCAAGCGGTTCGGCGACGACGCCTATGCCTTTGAGGAGCTTGTCGCCTGTATCGGCGAGGCGATGATCTGCGCCGAGCTGGGTCTGCCGAGCGAATTGCAGGCCAGCCATGCCGGTTATCTGGCGCATTGGCTCTCGATCCTGCGCACCAATACATCCGCCATCTTTCTTGCCGCCAAGAAGGCCGACCAGGCCATCCGCTATCTCCATGACTGCGCGGCCAATGCGGCAACATCCCCCTTGAACACCGCGATCGCGGCCTGATCGCTGACGGAGACCATATTCATGGGCTGGTTATATAAGGGCGAGCGCAGCATGGCGCCGTACAGCACGCCGAAATCCTATCTCGATGGGCAATTCACCTATGAGCGTGTCACGGACGGCGTCACCAAGGGTTTGAGGGTGCTTGCATCGTCCTGCCCCGGCAACCGCATCTGGTATGCAGCGGCACAGGAGACCCAGAACGGTCGGGCCGGCGAGGTGTTTGCGGTCATCTGCGTGATCCGCTGGGACCCCCGAGCAGCGGACGGCATGATCTTCGGCTATAAGAGTATGACTGAACATGGACGTCCTTTCGAGGTCGATTGCCCCGAGCATATCCTCGACATGCTGACACCCACGGATGACGTACGCTCTCTGGCCTGGCGCAAGAATTGCCGAGACCGCATCGCGCTTCGGCGTCGCAAGATCACGGACGGCATGAAGATCAAGTTCGACCAGCCGATCAACTTCCAGGATGGCTATAGCGGTGATGAATTTGTTGCCGTTCGCGGGCGCGGCGGGCTTGCCTTCCGGGTGGCAGGACGGGCAAATCTCTATCGCATCAGCGGTGTCGCGACGCTGCCATGGCGCGTCATCCCAGAGACCAAGGTCTACAAGACCGTCTTTGCCTGATCCCTTTTCCCGAAAGCATTGACCATGGCCAAACCCCGCCCAGCGCACATTGCCGCTGCCCTTTGCCTCGTTCTGTCCGGCTGCAAGCCGGCGATCGCAGATTTTGTGTCTTCACAACGCGCTGATGCGCTGGTTGCGCGCGGCCGCGCGATCGACGGCGATACCGTCTCGGTCGACTTCCGCCTGTTCGGCGCAGACGCCTATGAAAAGCGTCAGCTTTGTGAGCGTCAGTCCGGCTGCTGGCCATGCGGCAAGGCCGCCCAGGACTATGCCGCCCGCTTCCTGAAGCGCGGCAATGCCACGATCCAGTTGACCGGCAGTCAGAGCTATGGCCGCCCCGTCGCCGTCATCACCGTCGACGGCCAGGATATGGGGGAGGCCATGATCGAGGCAGGCCTTGCCGTGCCAGCGCTGCGCTACCTCAAGGCCGATCCAGATCGGGCCGAGCGCTATTCGGCGGCTTTCAACCGCGCTGCTGCGGCTCATGTTGGCGCGCAAGACGGCAATGCCCTCGCTCCTGACAAATGGCGCCGCGGCGAACGTCTTTCATGTGAAAGCCGACGTGGGCCTGCGACCGACCCGGGCGCATAGAGAAGAGCGGGAAAGGATGGCGGTGTCTCTGTTGAAAGGATGCCGCCTTGTCTTTCCCCTCGCCCACCGGAACATCAGCCGCACAATCCGACGCGGCTGTTGCCGACGCGCTCCCTCCGATTCCCATTCATCGCACGCTTGATGGCGAGCTGCTGCGTGCCTTCGAGCATATGGCCGATGCGCTGCGCATCCTCGATCTGCTCGGCCAGACCAGCGCTGCGGGCGCACTGATGACCGCGATCGCGCTGATCACGGCCGAGCCCGAGGCCTGGGCCAATGACGAGATGACCGCTGCTCTGTTTATCGACCGCTATGAAGCGTACCGGCAGGCCGTCGACCAGCAGCGTACGGACCCAAAATGGGCTACACGCCCGACCCATGATTTTTGATGTCGGGCACAGCCCTTCCGTCCCAAATCATAAAGGCTTCGGCCCCATTTGAACCATAGCCTTCGCCATGGTATATACACGACATATGCAAGGAGACGTTGCTATGGCCGAACCAGCAATGAACCGTGATGTGCGCTTGGCCAAACTGTTCCGTAACAATCGGAGCCAAGCCGTTCGCATCCCGGCCGAGTTTGAGTTCTCGGGCAGATCGGTGCTGATCCATAAGGAGGGCGATCGCCTCATCATCGAGCCTGAACCCCGACCCAATCTGCTCGATACCCTCAGGTCGTTGTCGCCGCTCGGGGTTGAGGATGCCTTCCCCGAGGATCTCGACAACACCCTTCTGCCGCTGAAAGACGTCGAGCTGTGACCCGTTACATGCTCGACACCAACATCGTGTCTGACCTGATACGCAATCCGCAAGGCCGTGTATTCGAGCAGATTGCGGCTCTCGGCAGCGACAGCATATGCATCAGCATCATCACCGCAGCAGAGCTGCGTTATGGATGTGCCAAGAAAGGGTCCCCTCGCTTGTTGGCGCAGGTCGAGGCGATCCTTGATAGCATCGATATTCTCCCCTTCGATGTGCCAGCCGATGGAGAATATGGCGGTATCCGGGCTGAGCTGGAAGCGGCTGGGAAGCCGATCGGTCCCAATGACTTGCTGATTGCGGCTCATGCCTATTCCGTCGATGCGACATTGGTCACCGCCAATGTTGGCGAATTCCAGCGCATCCGGGGACTGCGGGTCGAAAATTGGCTGAGCTACCCCGGGCATTGAAAGGAGAGAGGGAGCGAGAGGTTCGGGCGTGTGAATGCGCCCGGTATCTCGGAGCTTCCTCATGGTTCACGACCCCGCCGCTCGCCATCACCAGGCCCTTCAAGCAGACGAACTGACGCGTATTGGTGAGACGGTCCATGCGATCGGCTTGGCCCTGGCAGACTGCCGCCATGCCGGAATCGACCCCGAGGCCGACCCCGCCGTCATTCTGCTGGCCCGCCGCCTGGGCCAACTCTGCGAACCCCGGCATTCAAACGGCCTGCTCCAGCGCATGTGCGCATCAGCGATGGCCGATGCCCGCGCCAGGCCGCCCTTTCCAGCGGCGCAACCGCGCAGCGCCAAGCTCGACCACGAGGCGATCGGGCGCTTCCATCTTGACGCGCGCAAGGCACTCTTTCGGGTCGCCCAGGCCCTCGATCTTCATCACGACGACTATACCATCGCCACGGATGAAAAGACGGGCATGTACGGCACGACCGTCCTCCACGGCGATGAGGTCTATGTGACCGTCGGTTACGGATTCCTCGGTGCTGGCATCGAGGTAAGCTATCGCCGCGTTCGCGGCCGCCATGATACCTGCGGCGGGCAGCGTTATGCCTCGACCATGCCGGACGTGATGGCGCCGCTGGCCTTTGCAGCCCAAATCCGGCGCGATCTCGGGCTTGCCCGGCCTGCTGCCCATTTGCGCGCGGCCTAACGCAATGACCGAGGCTCCCTTCATCGCCGCTGATCCTGCGACATGGATAGCGCAGGGTCGCTCCCCTGAGATGGCCGAGGCCTTGGCCTGTGTCTGGCGCACCTGGCCAGACCTGCCGGTTGAGGCCTCTGCAGCGGATCGCCGTGAGCGCTTCCGCAAGCGTGTCGACGCCATGCGGCCCATCAACATTGCCATCGCCCGCGCCAGCGACCTGCGCCAACAAGCGTCGAACTTCGCCTTCGTCGCGGCCAAGGCCGCAGCGGGCAAGGCCAGCGAACATGATGGCATGATCCTCCAGGGCCGCGACGCTCATGGCTATGGCTGGATGGAGGCGGTGCGCTATGCCGATGGCTGGCAAGCCGCACAACGCGGATGGCCGCATGCCTGCCACCATGACGGATCCGACCTGGCGGTTCGTTGGGCGCGACAAGCCGCCTATGATCGTGGCTTTGCCGAGGGCGGCGGAAACGTCGAGGATCTGTTCGACACCGCACGGCGGAGCAATCTGGCCGCGCTGCGCGCCGACAATTCGCCCAGGCTCCCCCTCCCCACTCCTTTTAGTCGGCCCTTGCCGAGTGCTTGGCCGCAACCGAGCGATCGGCCGCGTCCGACGCCTTGGCCTCGACGCCTCGCCATCGTCGCCAATCCAGAGCTGGTCGCGCTCATCTTTGACCGTCCAGGCGCGGAGGCCATGACGGTCATCGGTATAGATGCCCGCCACGGTTTCGTTCTGCTTCAGCCGGGCAGCGCTGACATTACCGCCATGCCCGGCATCCGATTGAAGGGTGCTATCCCCGAGGCCGCCCAGCTGCGCGCGCTGATCGGAGCTGCCGAGTTCGACGACATCCTGATCGCTGTCGACGACGCACAGTTTGGCATCGTCGACGGGATTGCCGGTGTCCTGCCGCTCTGCCGCACGATGGAGCGCACACGGCATACGCGGCTGTTGCAGCGCGGCCAGCTGCGCCTTTGGCTCGATCGGGGGCGCAAGGCCGATGACAATGTCGGTGCCGGTCACATCCGCTGGGGCAAGGTGATCCATGGGCTTACCGGCAAACTCGGAGAATTCACGGCGCGCTATGCTGGCCCGGTGTCACCGCGCGGCCATCTCATCCGCATCGAGATACCGTCAGGCTGCCCTGCCGACGGCTATGCAACGTCCTCAGGTGCTTTGCTGTCGCCTGACATCGTCATCTCGAACAAGTCCCACCTGCGCCGCGAGATGGCTCAGGCTCTGCGTGCATTCTGTGGCGCCACCCAACTCATGGCCGCCTGATCCCTTTGATCGGCGCGGGAAGGTGAAAGGAAAGAGGGGTGGAAGAGGGGTAACCGGTAATGCCGCCGGAAGGATGACAGACCATGCGTTCCCACACGATGCGTTCCATTGTCGCGTTCTATGAGGTCGACCGCGCCTATGGCGGGCCCGAGGAAGGCGGCTGGTATTATGACACCGGCCGCTGTGTCCGCCCGCTTGGCGTGTACCTGAACGACGAAGCAGCACTCAAGGCTGCCCAGCGCGCCAACCGTCTCCTCGAACGCCTGCAGCGCCGTCGTCGCAGCGTCGACTCTATCCTCTATGAGGGCGGCCGCTACCGCGCCCTTTCGTTTGCGGGCCTGGCACCCGAGCACTTCCCCGCTGAACGGCCTCGCTACCAATGACCGCCGTTGAAGCATTGCCGCCAGCTCCCACGGTGCTCGCATATGGCGTTGGCGTCGACAGCACAGCGCTGCTCATCGAGCTGGTTGCGCAAGGCCGTGCGCCGGATCTCGTGCTGACCGCCGACACCACCGTCGAGAAGCCCGCCACCTATGCCTATCTCGATGCCATCCAGCCCTGGATGCAGGAGCGCGGCATCCGCCATGAGATCGTCTTGTACCGCACGAAGCGTTTCAAGCATTGGCCGCCCTATTACGGGCTGTTGGAAATGTGCCTGACCAACGCCACTCTGCCCAGCAAATCGCTGGGTGGCTCCAGCTGCAGCCTGAAATACAAGAAGGCCCCCCAGGACGCTTTCCTGGCGAGCTGGCCGCCAGCGCTGGCGGCATGGGACCGTGGCCAGCGCGTCATTCGCTATATCGGCTATGACGCCGGCCGGCGCGATCTGCAGCGCGCCACCCACGCGCTGGCGATCGACGATCCCCTCTATCAGTGCGAGTATCCCTTGCAGGACTGGCGATGGGACCGCGCAGCCTGCGAAGCGCGCATCCAGGCCGAAGGCCTGCCCGTGCCGCCCAAATCCGCCTGCTGGCTTTGCATCGCCAACCAGCCACAGGAGATCCGCGATCTGCCCGACTGGTGCCTGCGCCTGATCGTCCTGGTCGAAGCCCGCGCAGCGCCCCGCCTCCACACGGTCGAAGGCCTGTGGCGGCGCGGCACCCGCAACCGGCCTGGCTCGATGACTTCGTTCATTCGCCAGGAGCGCCTGCTGCCAGGCGACGAGATCGATCGCATCATCCGCGATGCACCTACCGATCTGATCCGCTTCCAGGATGTGGCGGCCGCGATCCCGCTCGCCGAACGGCCGACCATGCGCGATTGGCTCGATCGGTTTCACGCCGGTCTGGCGGTCCTCCCCAAGGCCGCGTGACTAGGCCGAGAAGGCCCTGACGAATGTGGCTGTCCCATGTCCGTCAGGGCCTTCCCTTACCGGCGCCCAGTGGGAGGACAGGACGCCTCCGCGCCCCTTAGCAGGGAAATAGGACCCGCCAAGCCTGACGGGTCCCATCCACCCTTCCCAAGGTTACGCTCACCGCATTTCGCGTCAGCGCTGCCCTGCGAATAGCCACCCAACATGACATCCTGACGATAGGAGACAGTCGATGAGCCGTTACGAACTCCAAGGCCGCGCTGATAAAGCCTGGGTCGCACATGCCGTCATCGGCTGGGACCGGCCGCTTAATACCTTCTTCGTCCAGGTGTTCTCCAACGCCACCGGCGAGGAAGAAGTCGCCGTCTGGGAAGGCACCAACGACCGCGAGTTGCCCACGCCCGAGGCCGCGATCGCTGTCGTCGAGCCGTTCGCGATCGTGCCCGCAGGCATGATCGAAAACCTGCGCCGCGATTTCGCCGAGCAGCCTGCCCGATCGCCGCTCTGGCCGCGTCTCTACTGACCAGCGGCCGTATTCCATTCATGACCGGCGGACGGTGTGGGCATCGCCACACTCCATCCGCCGGTCCAGCATCAGCACATCACCCGAAGGACATCATCATGACCGGCATCGAAACATCACCCAAGCGCGCACGGCTCGCCTCGTTCGAGAACGCATATGCCGTCGCCACCCGCATGTGCGAGGCCACCGGCACGGACCAGTTCGTCTACCCGACCGGCGACCCGGTCCAGCCCTACCGCATTACGGCTGATCGTCTCGCCTGCGAAGGCCGCCCGCTTGCTCGCATCGCCTGACGCGAGGCCATCCATCACCATCCCGGATCACAGCCCTCTCGTGTGATCCACATCCATCCTGATCGGGGTCCGGTTAGAGAATGGTCAAAATCGTACGCTAAGGCTGGCGAGCGTCCCGATTGGGATGCAGACCGTCCGAAAACGCGACGCGAGATGCTTGGACGGGAAAGTCCGCAGAGGAATTGCTGAATCTGGGATATTTGCCGACTGCTGCGCCCTCGTGAGGCCAAATCGGCTTTGGGAAAGTGATTCCCTCGGTCGTGACGGCGAATATGGCTGCGGGAATCAGGCCTGCACCGCTTGGATCAACCCCGGCACGCCGATGAGGGTAATGGCCCGTCTGAGATTGTAGGCAAGTGCCGTCAGGCTAAACTCGGCGCGCACCTTCTCTAGAGGCTGTTATGAACCTATGGGGAGTTGAGCGACTTGCTTCATCATGAGGCATGCGAAGGCGACGATATGAAGTCCGGCGAGTGTTTCGGCGTAGCGTTCATAATCTTTGACGAGGCGGCGGAAGCGGGTTGCCCAGGCGAATGATCGTTCGACAACCCAGCGGCGCGGCAGCAGCACGAAGCCGCGTTTGGCTTCAGGCAGCTTGACGACCTTCAAGGCGATACCGTGCCCGGCCGCGGCATTGGCGGCGCGCTCGCCGGTATAGCCCTGGTCCACCCAGGCGATCTCGACGTGGCCATCGGTGACGGCCTGCACGGTGCGGGCGAGCCGCTCCACCTCACCGCGATCCTCGGCGCTGGCGGGTGTGACATGCAGCGCCAACAGGTGTCCCAGCGTATCCACCGCCATGTGGATTTTCGAGCCTTTCTTGCGCTTGCCCCCGTCATAGCCGGCGCGTTCCCCGCTCTCGGGCGTCGATCGCAGCGTCCGACTGTCGATGATGGCCGCGCTGGGTTCGGCCGGGCGTCCTGCGGCCAGTCGCAATACACCGCGCAGGTCGTCCACCATCGCCTCGAAACAGCCCGCTGCCAGCCAGCGTTGCGTCTGTTGGTACACCGCAGCCCAGGGCGGCAGGTCGTTCGGCATCCACCGCCACGGCGCGCCCGTCTTCACGATGTAACGCAAGCCGTTGAAAACCTCGCGCAGATCATGCTCTCGCTGGCCCGCATCCTCCCGTTGCAACAGCAGGTATGGCACGATCAGCGACCATTCCTCGTCGTTGATGTCAGACGGATACGGCTTGCGGCAAACACTCATCCAAAATCAGATGAATCAGCCGATCCTCCAAGTCCATAACAGCCTCTAGCCCGCGCATCAGGAACGCGCCTTGGTTCATCGACTGCTTGATCGTGCCGAACGGGTGCTCGACGGTGGAACGGCGGGTGACAAGGAGGTCCGGTCGCTTCGCAAGACGCTCGGCCATGCGCTCGATGATCTCTTCCTTTTCCCAGCGGTTCACCCGCCGCCAGCGTCCCGTGGTACATAGCACCTTCATCTGGCACCCCACGCAGGCGGTGGGTTTGGAATACTGGACCGTGACATGCCCTCGGGTAATCGAGCTGTGGCGGGTGTCGAGCACCTGCCCGCCGGGGCAGTGATAGGCGTCGGCTGCCGGATCGTAACGGAACCGCTCCTTGGGAAAGAGACCGTTGCTGATATTGATGCCCCGGTGCGGGCGGGGAATGTACGGTGTGATGCCAACCGCCTCGCACGCCTCGATGTCCTCACCCTTGTGGTAGCCCATGTCCGCGACTGCATCGATCCGCTCGACGCCAAGCGCCTCCTTCGCTGCCCCGGCAATGGATGCCAGCAGGCCCATGTCGTTGCAGGCGTTGGTGACGTGCTGCTCGACGATCAGGCTGTGCTTCGCATCGACCGCCACCTGCGCGTTGTAGCCGATGGTCACCTTGTCATGGGCGACCATCGCGCGGGCATCGGGATCGGTGAGGGAAATCTGCCCTTCGCCGCTTTCCTCCAGCTGTTCCATCAGCGCTACGCTCGCCTGCCGCTGCTCGCGCAATCTGGCGATCTTGGTCGCCAGCGCCTCGGCGCGGCCGGTGCCGGCCGCATCCTCACCGCGGTCGATCTGGTCCAGCTCGGCCAGATAGCGTTCCAGTCTCGCGTCGGCAGCGGCGAGATAGGTCGCGAGCCGCTCGCGGCTGAAGTTGCGCGACCGGCTGTTCACCGCCTTCAACCGGGTGCCGTCCACCGCCAGCAGCTCGCGACCGAACAGGTTGAGCTTGCGGCATAGCACGACGAACTCGCGAAACACCGCCTTGAATGCCACCCGGTTGTCGCGGCGGAAGTCGGCGATAGTCCGGAAGTCCGGACGCACCCCGCGCAGTAGCCAGATCAGTTCCAGATTGCGGCCCGCCTCCGCCGCCAGGCGTCGGCTCGAGCGCACCCGGTTGAGGTAGCCGTACAGGTAGAGCTTGAGCATGTCGGCCGGATCGTACCCAGGCCGTCCCGTTGCCTTCGGTCGCGACCGCTGGAAACCCGCTTTACCTAGGCTCAGGACTCATTGATTGATCCAGAAGATGACGGTGGCAGCGAGTGCGATGGCTGACATGAAGGCGTGAGCACATCGGTCGTAGCGGGTATGGATGCGTCGCCAGTCTTTGAGGCGGCCGAACATGTTCTCGATCCTGTGACGACGGCGGTAGAGTGCAGCATCATGCGGGATCGGTGCCTTGCGGCCTTTGCGTGACGGGATGCAGGCGGCGGTTCCACGCGCGGTGAGCGCCTGGCGGAACCAGTCGGCGTCGTAGCCGCGATCGGCGAGCAGAATGGGAGCGGGTGGCATCGCCTCGAACATGAGGGCTGCACCCTTGTAGTCGCTCATCTGCCCTTCGGTGAGCAGCATGACGCGCGGGCGCCCCCGATCATCGCAGATAGCGTGCAGCTTGGAGTTCAGGCCGCCTTTGGTACGCCCGATACATCGGGGAAGAGCCCCTTTTTGAGCAGGCTGGCTGCCGTTCGATGCGCTTTCAGGTGCGTGGCATCGATCATCAACTGATCCGGTGGTCCGCCCTCGGCCGCCAGTCCGGCAAAGATGCGGTTGAACACTGTCAATCGGCGTCCAAAAAGGACCCCCTATCGGCGTGCAAAAGGGACCCCCTTCGTCGAGCAGCGTGACGGGTATGACGGGCGCACCGTTCGCGCTGGTTGCGGCGTAGGGCGGGC
>NZ_JAXOJH010000022.1:0-49639 GCF_036663655.1 Sphingomonas flavida | reverse complement strand
CCCATCGATGTGCGAACGAGATAGCCGATAATCAGCTTATCCTTCACACGATAGGAGACGGCGGATTGCTTCATCGAGGCGAGCATATAGGCGTAATCAAAGGCCGCAAGTGGGCGATTCCAGACCAACCCTGTTACCGCCCCACACCCTCATCCACCGGCCGCATCGCAAAGGTCCGCGACAGGCCGTGGTACAGCTTCTCGCGGCATACCAGCTGGCTGACCCCGTCGGCGATGAAGGCGGCGGCGAACATCGGCAGCATCAGGCCGCGGCTGGCGGTCGTCTCGGACAGGATGATCACGGCGGTCAGCGGCGCGCGGACCACGCCCGCGAAATAGCCGACCATGCCCAGGATCACGATCGCCGAGGCGGGCGATCCCGGAAAGACCGAGCGGAGCAGGTTGCCCAATCCCGCTCCCACCGACAACGACGGCGCGAAGATACCACCGGGCAACCCCGCGACCGCGGTGGCCAGCGTCGCCAGGAACTTGGCCGGGCCGAACCACAAGGGGGCATCGACCCCGACGATCATCGCGCGCGCCGATCCATAGCCGGTGCCCCAGGTCAGCCCGGTGCCGACGCCCAGCCCCGCGACGACGACGCCGCACAGCGCCGCGAACAGGATCGGGTGCGCCTTGCTCCACCGCGTCACCCGGTTGCCCCCGGTCGCCATCGTCAGCATCAGCCGGGCAAAGCCGCCGCCCGCCAGCCCGCCGACAAGACCCGCGACCGGCGCGGCGATCAGCGCGGTGACGATCGGCATGTGCGCGCCGATCAGCCCGAAATAGACATAATCGCCCTGCACCGACTGCGCGACCATGCCCGCGATCGCGATGGCCGCGATGACCAGCAGCGTGACCTTCTGCTCATAGGCCGAGGCGAGTTCCTCGATCGCGAAGAGCAGCCCCGCCAGCGGCGTGTTGAACGCCGCCGCGACGCCCGCCGCACCGCCCGCGATCAGCACCGCGCCGCGCAGCGGCACGCCCAATATGCGGTGGGTCAGCCCCATGATGGCGGCGGCGATCTGGACCGTCGGCCCCTCGCGCCCGACCGAGGCACCGCCCAGCACCGCCGCCAGCGTCAGCCCCGCCTTGGCCACCACGGTACGGATCGACACCAGCCCGCCGGTCGCGCGCTCGGGATCGGCCTGCGCCGCCATCACCTGCGGAATGCCCGATCCGCGCGCGAGCGGTGCGAACCGCCGCGTGATCCAGACCAGAACGGCAAACAGCACCGGCGTCAGGATCAACGGGGCATAGCGGTAATGCGCGGCGAACCCGCCGAATGCCTCGCCCGCCAGATCGGCGGCCTTGGCAAAGACTGTCGCCGCCAGCCCGATCGCCACCGCGCCGATCAGGATCGCCACCCGCGTCCGAAACTTCACCAATCCCGGCCCGGCGGTGCGCAGCAACGCGCGGTAGCGGGCGGGCGTCCATTTGCGGATCATCGGGCGGGACGAATGGCGGGCTGACATGCCCCCTGCCCTACACCCGGACGGCGATGGAAAACCACCCGAGTTCGACGCCAATGGGCCAAGCCGGGGTCGCATCGCGTGTCCCGATCCCCTAGCAGGGCCGCTGGGATCAACGACAGACGGGCCAGACCATGGTGGAACGAACCACGCGCGAACGCAGCACGATACGCCGATGGTGGTCGATGCGGGTGGTCGGCGGGGTCGATTACGAAGCGGTGCTGGCGCAAATCGCGCAGGATTCGGGCTGGTCGGGGCGTTACGCGTTCCTGATCGTCATTTCGGCGGCGATCTCTTTGCTGGGCCTGTTGATGCCCTCGGTGGCGGTTCTGATCGGGGCGATGCTGCTGTCGCCGCTGATGATGCCGATCATCGGCCTCGGCTTCGGCATCGCGACCTTCGACACGCGCGAGATCCGGCGGGCGGCGACCGCGCTGCTGGCGGGGGCGGCGATCGCGGTCCTCTTGTCCAGCGTGTTCGTCACCCTGTCGCCGGTGCAGACGATCACCAGCGAGATTGCGGGGCGCACCAGGCCCACGCTGCTCGACCTGCTTGTCGCGCTGCTGTCGGCGGTGGCGGGGGCCTATGCGCTGATCCGGGGGCGCGGCAATACGGTCGTCGGCGTCGCCATCGCCATCGCGCTGATGCCGCCGCTCGCCGTCGTCGGCTTCGGCATCGCGACCGCCAACTGGACCGTCTTCAGCGGTGCGCTGCTGCTGTTCCTGACCAACGCGGTCACGATCGCGCTGACCGCCGCGATCGTCGCGCGGGTCTATGGGTTCGGGCGGCATCTGTCGCACCAGCATACGGGGTGGCAGCTGATCCTGTTCTGCGGGGCATTGGGCGCGCTGTCGGTGCCGCTGGGCGCGGCGTTGCGCCAGATCGCCTTTGAATCGGTCGCTCAGCGCCAGGCGCGCGAGACGATCCGGGCACGCTTTCCGGATACGTCGCGGCTGGGCCAGCTCGACATCGACTATGCCGCCCGGCCGATCCGCATTCGCGCGGTCGTCTTCACCCCGCATCTGGAGCCGCAGGCCGACCGTCTGCTCGCCGCCGACCTGCGCCAGCGGCTGGGCCGCCCGATCGACCTGCATGTCGACCAGCTTCGCGTCTCGCTGGAGGACAATGGGGCGGAAACCGCGCAGATCGCGCGCGCCAGCCAGTCGAGCGGCCCCAGCGACCTCGACCGCCAGCAGCGCGCCGTCGCCGACCTGGCGCTGATCGCGGGCATCACGCCCGGCGCGGTGGCCGTGGATGCGGGCCAGCGTCGCCTGTCGGCAACGGCGGCGGCGCTCCCCGGCCTGGGGCTGGCGGGTTATCATGCGCTGGAAATGCGCGCCGCCGGGGCCCTGCCGCAATGGAGCGTCCTCCTGGCACCGCCTGCCGGGGTGCCGCTTCCCGCCATCCGTTTCGTGCAGGGGGTGCTCAACGGCGACGGGCTGGATGCCGCCGCCTGGGGCAGCGACCGGATGCAACGCGCCGTGCGGGTGGCGGGCGGCACCGCCGCACAGCGCCGCGCGGTGGCCGACGCCATCGTCAGCCGGGGCGGTCGGGCGGAAGTCGGAACGGGCGGCGGCGCGATCCGCCTGGAATGGACATCCCCGCCGCCACCGGCCCCTGCGAACTGAGCCCATGACAGGCCCCACGATCGCTTCGACAGCCCTCGCTCCTCGGAACGGGGATGGGTTGCGCAGACCTTGAGCGCGATGACATCCGCTTGATCCACCCCTCCCCTGACGGGGAGGGGCATTCTTCCTCGGGCCCCGATCATATCATCGCGTTCGACCCCGCACCCAGCCCATCGGCCATCATCACCGTTGGGGCGCCCCCTTCTTCGCGGACACCACGACCCGGCCGATCATGCGTGCGCCCTTTTCATCGCGCTTCAACTCGATATCGACGCTGTCGACCGTTTCGTTCGCGCGTCCGAAATTGCGGAACAGGTGCGCGGTCAGGATGGTCGCACCATTGGGGTCGATCCGGTCGGGCGCGAACACATTGGCCTGCGCGGTATAGGTGCCGGGCGGCGCGACATGGACCATATATTCCTCCGGCCCATACCCGCGCGTCATGTCGTTCGACAGCCGCCCGCCGATCGCGGTGCGGTTGTTGTTGTAGATCGCCCGCTCGCTTGACGGCTCGTCGACCCACAGGTCCATATCCGACGCGTCGCTCGTCCAGTCGATGACGACGCGCACATCGACGTCGAGCAACCCGACGAGGCGCGGGTCCATGTCGACGGTGCCGCCCAACCTGCGCAGGCGCGGCAGCATGGCATTGGCCTCGTTGAGCGAGATCAGCGCGATACCCTCCCACAGTCCCGACTGCGGCGTGATCGCGACATCGTATAGCAGCGTGATCGCGCGGGTCAGGTCGGCGCGCGCCGTGGCGGGTTGCGCCCTGGCGCGGCGGGCGAGCGTCAGCGCCAGCAGGCGGCGCGGCTGCGGCCGGTCCGGATCCAGCATCGCCTGCCGCTCGCGCAGTTCGACCGCGCGGTCCCAGGCACCGTACCGCTCGAGCCGGTCGGCGACCATGCCCAGTGTCGTGTCGTCGGCGGTAGGCAGTTCGAGCGCGGACAGCACCATCTCCTGCGCCTCCGCCATCTGCCCGCGCTTCGCCAGCCAGGCGGCGGTGTCGAGATAGAAGATGGGCAGCGCGCCGTGCCGCGCCTCGGCCTCGCGGAAACGTTCGGCGAAGTCGGCGGGCTTGCCGTCATACAGCTCCAGATAGGGGCGGTCGGGTTGCCAGGCATCGATCTGGACCGACGGCGCGGCGGGGCCGGACTCGGCGCCCGCCCTGCTGGCGCTTACCACGATGTTGCCCGCCATAGGGCTGACCCGAGGAGCCGGGGGGGCAGGCGGCGCGGGCGGCGCAGCGGGGGCCGGTGGCGGTGGCGGTGGCGGTGGCGGTGGCGGTGCCC
Organism: Sphingomonas flavida; assembly: GCF_036663655.1. Lineage (NCBI taxonomy): Bacteria > Pseudomonadati > Pseudomonadota > Alphaproteobacteria > Sphingomonadales > Sphingomonadaceae > Sphingomonas > Sphingomonas flavida. The sequence continues at coordinate 45,248 of NZ_JAXOJH010000022.1, read as the reverse complement.
CACCCGGTGCCGTCCGGTCGAAGCTGCGCGAGGTGGCGATCCGCTTGGGCACCGCTGCGGGGTCGAATTTCGTCTTCCACCAGGCGACCTGTTCCCGCCATTCGTTCACCAGATTCTCGCGGTGGCGCTGCGCCTGTGCGGCGTCGTTGCTGTCCGCCGCCTTGCGGGCCCGCGCATAATCGTCGCGCCATTCGGCGGGCAGCGTGGCGGGCGGGTCGATCTTGGCCGCCAGATAGTCGTTCACGCTTTCCAGGACGAGGAAAGACAGGCTGGGGCTGGCGATGCCGTAACGGCGGCTGAGCGCGACAAAGGCGTCACGCTGATCGGTGCCGCCCAGTTCGGCCAGTTGATCCTGCGCCAGCAGGGCGCCGGGCCCGTCAAAGGCGACCCCTGCCCCCTCGACCGCGCGGACGATCGACTGCCCGCCGTCCAGCCGCACCGTGACCGGCCCGAAACCGGGTGCACGCGTCAGTATCGACCAGCGCCCGGCGGGAGCGGGCAACGGCACGAAGGGGACGGGGCGTCCATCACGGTCGACCACCGCCGTCACGCCCGTGCCGGGCACGCGCATCTGCGCCACCGCCGCCGCCGGATCGCCGTCCAGCAGGATCAGGCGACCGCCATGCGCGCGGGCCAGATGCCCCGCCCATGTCCGGTCGTCGTCGCCCGCGCTGCTCACCACGTCGATCGGGCAGGCCGCACCGATCGTGGCTCCACGGTCGATCGTCGCGCGGCCGTCGGTGAACATCAGGCAGCGATCGGCCGGGCCGTCGCGGCCGATCGACGCAAGGCTCGTCGCCCCGCGATAGGACAACGCGGCCAGCCACGCGGCGGCCTCGTCGGCGGTGGCGACCGTCTGGCGAAGCGCACCGCTGCTGTTGAAGGCGACCAGTTCGACCGTGCCGGGCCGCCAGTCGGTGATCGCCGCCCTGACCAGCGCGATCTCGCGCGCGGTATCGGCCTTCAACCGCGAGCGCGAACGATCCCAATAGATGCGCAGCCGTGCCGGTGCCGCCGCACCGGCGGCTGTCGCCGGAAGGTCGCCGCTGAGCTGGACATCATGCTCGCCATTGCGATGGGTGCTCGCGACCAGATCGGCAACACGCGTAGGTGCGATCGCCAAAGCACCGGGCGGCAACACGCCCTTGGCCGCGCGTTCGGCCTGGAAGCCATCCCCTTGCGCCGTCATGGCCAGCGGGGCGTCGCCCAGCGTCACGACCGGCGCGCCCGCCAAGCCGGTCGCATGGACACGCACCGACCACCCCTCGGCCGGTGCGTCGAAGCCCAGCGGCAGGCGCCAGCCCTTGGCCCCGACAGGGGCGACGAAGCTTACCCGGATCGTCCGCCCGGACCCCGGCCAGATCGGAAACACCCGCGTCGAAAAGACATTGTCTGCGCCGACCTCGGCCAGGCCGGGATCGACACGCTGGCGGACCCGCGCTTCATAGACCGCCTTGGCGCGTGGCCGATCGACCAGCACACCGTCGACCATCCGGCCGCCGATATCCAGCGCATAGCCGGTGACGACCGCCCCTTCGGGCAGGGTCAGGCGGAAATCGCCCTCCAGTTGCTCGCGCTCGGGATTGGCGAAGGCGGCGGTGACCGTCGTCTCGACCACGCCGCCGCGCTGCTCGACCGACAGGTCCAGCCGCCGCAATTGCAGGGGCCGGGCATGGGCCTCGTCCCGAATGCCGTTGGCCCGCGCGGTCAGCACGGGATTGGCGACCTGCGCCGCAGCCCCCGGTCCGACGATCAGGGCAAGGCCCAGCACCACGAGTCCCCAACACCGTGCCAGCATATCCGCCCCCTGTACCGGCCGGAGGCTAACCCGCCCCCGGCCCCGGAACAAGCGACTCCGTCCGGAAATGCCGATCGCCGTCAGGCGGGTGTGACGGGCCCTACCGGGCGCGCCTGCTCGCTCTCGGCAAGCGGGCGGACGCGGAACAACAGGCCGCCGCCGATCAGCGCCAGCGCGCCCAGCACCAGGCAGAAGCCGACCACCCCGGCCCAGCCGCCACGCGTCCAGGCCATGCCGCCCGCCGACCCCAGGACACTCGACCCCATATAATAGAAGAACAGATACCACGCCGCCGCCTGTCCGCGCGCCGCACCGCCGCGTCGACCGACCCAGGCGCTGGCGATCGAATGCGCGCCGAAAAAGCCGATGGTGACGACGGCGATCCCGGCGATCACCAGCCAGAGCGGTGCCGCCGCCGTCATCGCCACCCCCATGATCAGGATCGCGACCGGCATCCAGAAGATCCGGCGACGGCCCGCCTTGCCCGCCAGGCGGCCGAACATGCTCGAACTGATCGACCCCAGGATATAGAGCAGGAACACCGCCCCCACCGTCGCCTGCCCCAGGCCGTAAGGCGGCCCGAGCAGGTGGAAACCGGCATAGTTGTAGATGGTGACGAACACCCCCATCAGCAGGAAGCTCTCGGCATAGAGCAGTCGCAGGCCGGGGTCGCGGAACAGCCGCGCCGCACCGCGCGGCAGGGCCAGCCAGTCGCCGTCGCTCGCCACGAACCGGCGCGAAGGCGGGGCCAGCCGCCTGAACGCCTCCGCCATGATTAGCCCCGTCAGCCCGACAGCGGCCAGGGCCCAGCGCCAGTCGGCCACCGCCGCGACCATGCTGGCGACCAGCCGCCCGCCCATGCCGCCCAGCGCGCTGCCCGCGATATACAACCCCATCGCCGATCCGATCGACGCGGTGTCCACCTCCTCGGCGACATAGGCCATCGCGACCGCCGGAACCCCGGCCAGCGCCAGCCCGGCCAGGAAGCGCAGGGCGAGCAGCCCGTACCAGCCCGGCATCACCGCCCCCGCCAGCGTCAGGACGGCGGCGGCCATCATCGCCGCGATCATCAGCGGCCGCCGCCCCCACCGGTCGGACAGAGCGCCCGCCACCAGGATGCCGACCGCCAGCGGCCCGGTCGCCAGCGACACCGCCAGCGAGGACGCCTCGGCGCTCAGCCCGTAATGCGCCGCCAGCAACGGCAGCAGCGGCTGCACCGCATAGAGCGTCGAGAAGGTCGCGAACCCGGCGAACAGCATCGCCCAGGTCAAACGGCGATAGCCCGGCGTTCCGGCGATCAGCGGCGGCGACGATTCGATCACGGCAGTTCCTTCATGCGCCAGCCGAACGGCTCAGCATTGTTGCGGCTCCATGCTCCCAATCCCATAGCCCAAGACAAATCGACATTCATTCCACGCCCTCTTTCCCTCTCCCCTCGAAGAGGCACGAGGGACCGTAAAACGATCATGCATATGGATTCGCCCCGGGCACACCTGCTTGCCTATCTCCGGCGTTGCCGTGATGACAATGCCCGGCCAGCATGGGATGCGGATATGACGGAACCGGGCGCGCAGCCGCTGATGAAGGACATTCTGGGGCCCGCCGCGCTGGTGGTCATCGCCGATGCCGGGGTGGCGGCATCGCCGGACTTCGATCGCGCAGCGTTTGAGGGTGCCGCCGAGCCGGGCCTGGCGGCGCTGTCAGTGATGGAGCGGGTACGCCACATCGCCGATGCGCTGCATGTCGCGCTGCCCGGCGATTATGCCCGCGCCGTCGCGATACTGTGCGCCATGGCGCCCCGGCTGACCCATGCGTTCCAGGCTTTTGCGCTGGCGGAATATGTCGCGCGCCACGGGTTGCACGATGTCGGACGGTCGATGGGCGCGCTGGCCGAGCTGACCCGGTACGGCTCGGCGGAGTTCGCGATCCGGCCGTTCCTGGCGCGCGAGCCCGATCGAATCCTGGCGCAGATGCTGGAGTGGACCCGGCATCTCGACCCGCATGTCCGGCGGCTGGCCAGTGAAGGCGCACGGCCGCGCCTGCCCTGGGCGACGCAAATCGCGGCGCTGAAGGCCGATCCGACGCTCGCCGCACCGATCCTGGAGGCATTGAAGGCCGACCCCAGCCTGTATGTGCGCAAATCGGTCGCCAACCATCTGAACGATATCGGCAAGGATCGCCCCGACTGGCTGGTCGCGCGGGTTTCGGACTGGTCGATGGCGGACCCGCACACTGCCTGGATCGTGCGCCACGCGCTACGCTCACTGGTCAAGAAGGGCGATCCCGCCGCGCTGGCGATCCTGGGTGCGCGGACCGATGCGGCGGTGACGGTCAAGGGCTTCGCGATCACCCCGGCCGGCATCCGGCTGGGCGAGGCGATCGCGATCACCGTAGAGATTGGCTCGGACGCCGAGACCACCCAGCGCCTGGTCGTCGACTACCGCGTTCATTATGCCCGACCCCATGGGCGGGCGGCGGCGAAGGTCTTCAAATGGAAGACCTTCGACCTGGAGGCCGGGTCAACACAGCGGCTGGCGACGCGACAGGTGATCCGCGATTTCAGCACGCGGCGGCATCATCCCGGCCGCCACGCCGTCGACCTGCTCGTCAACGGCCGGGTGATGGCGAGCGCGGCCTTCGACCTGCTCGCCCCCTGATCCCTTTACCAGTTCAGCCCGGCGCGCACGTACAGGTAGCGGCCGTTGAAGCCGTAGGGCGAGAAATAGGGGAAGCCCAGCACCCCGGTCGAGTTGTTGGCGGTCGGCGTGGCGCGCGGATAGACGTCGAACAAGTTGCTGACGCCCAGACCGATTTGCGCGCCCTTCGGGGCCGAGTAGCGGATTTCCAGATCGGTGATCGCGCGGGTGCCGGTCAGCACGTCGGCGGCGGGCGTCGTCCCCGGCTGGTTGACGTTGCCGTAATAGGTGACGCGGGCCAGTGCGCCCAGCCGGTCGAGCGACCAGTCGATCGTACCCGTCACCTTCTCGCCCGGCGTGCCTTCCTCCAGCGTCAGGATGCGGCTGCGCGCAAAGAGCGTCGGCGCGGGGTTCAGCGTCGCGGTCGAGGTCGGCACGCGCGTCACCTCGATCGTGTTGATGTTGCCCGCCAGCGTGAAGTCGAACGTGCCGGCGCCGTCGGTGCGTGCGCGGTAATGGCCGACCACGTCGATGCCCTTGGCGGTGCTCGCCAACCCGTTGATGAAGAAGCGCGCCGCCGAGACGCTATAGGGGTTGAGCAGGGCCGCGACCTGCTGGCTGGCGGTCGCCTGGATATTCTCCGACAGGCCGATCTGGTCGCGGATATGGATGCGGTAGGCATCGACGGTCAGGTCGAAGCCGCCGGACCGCAGCACCGCGCCGACCGACAGGTTGGTCGACTTTTCGGGCCGCAGCGCCAGGCCGCCCAGCGCGGTACCGACCGGGCTGACCGAGGGGAAGGTGCCGGTCAGGATCGGCACGCCGTTGGTCACGACCGAGGCGATCTGGGTGAAATATTGCTGTTGCAGCGACGGCGCACGGAATCCGGTCGAGGCGGTGCCGCGCAGCGCGAACCAGTCGGTCAGGTCGTAGCGGGCGGACACCTTGCCGGTCGCGGTCGAGCCGAAGTCGGAATAATCCTCGCCCCGCCCGGCGATGCCGACCAGCAGCTTGTCGGTGACCTGCGCCTCGACATCCAGATAGATGCTGCCGCTGCGCCGTCCGCGCTTCACCGCATTGGCCGGGCTGAACCCGCCAAAGCCCTGCGCGCCGGGGGCCGCCCCCGCCACCGCGCCGGTCGCGGGATAGCCATAGGAGGCCTGCTCGCCCGCCGAAATCTTATAGCCCTCGCGCCGCCCCTCGACGCCGAAGGCGACGTTCAGCGACTGGAACACGTCGAACTTGCGCGTCACGTCGAGGCCCGCGACATATTGGTCATAGGCGACCTGGCCGTCATAGAAATTCTTCGGCGTCGCCGCGCCAAACGCATAATTGGCCGAGTTGAGCGTGCGGAAGTCGACCGTATTGCGCCCATAGCTGAATGACAGGTCGACATTGTAGCCGCCGAAATCGCCGCGCAGACCGATGGCCGAATTGATGTCCTTGGTCTTGGTATTGATGATCGGCAGGAAACCGTTGGGATAACCTGCCAGCGTCGTCGTGGCGCTGGCGTTGCGCGGGAAGGCCGCGCCGCGCGTGTCGCGGTCCTGATAGCCGCCGAACGCATAGAGGCTGACATTGTCGGTGATCGACGTGCCCGCGTTCACGAAGCCGGTATACTGCTCGACCTCCGGATCGCCATAGCGGCCGGTGATGCGGTTGGGGGTCACGCGGCGGTCGATGTCGGCACGGTTGGTCGGCTCGCGCTTGGTGTACTCGCCCGACACGGTGACGAAGCCGTCACGCCCGAAGCCGAACCCCTGCCACGCCGAAGCGGTGACGACCGGCTCGCCGGTCACGCTGCGGCTGTTGGCTGCGGTATCGACCTGGGTGTTGTAGAAACCGTACGTGACCGAGGCCCCGCCACCCGACCGTGCCTCGCGCAGGCGCAGGTTGACGACGCCAGCGATCGCGTCCGAGCCATATTGCGCCGACGCGCCGTCGCGCAGCACCTCGATCCGGTCGAGCGCGACCGTGGGGATGGTGTTCAGGTCGACCGCCGCCGAGCCGCGTCCCACCGTGCCGTTGGTGTTGAGATTGGCCGAGGTGTGGCCGCGAATGCCGTTGATCAGCACCAAAGTCTGGTCGGGCGACAGGCCGCGCAGCGTCGCCGGGCGGATCGCATCGGTCGCGTCATTGGCCGACGGGCGCGGAAAGTCGATCGAGGGGGCGACGGCCGACAGCGCGGCGGCAAGCTCGGTCGTGCCCTGTCGCTGGAGGCTCGCGCCGCTCAGCACATCGACGGGAGAGACGCTGTCCAGCCGGGTGCGCCCCTCGGCGCGGGTGCCGGTCACGATGATCTCGTTACCCTCGTCGCCCGTCGTCGCGGCACCGGCCGCCGGGGCGGTCTGCCCGGCCTGATCGTCGGTGCGCGATGCGTCGGCGTCCGCCTGGCCGGGGGCACCGGCCTGGCTCGGCGGCGGCGAGACCGTCTGCGCGGCGGCGGCCTGCGCGCCGAGCGCCAGCAACGAAACCCCCAAAAGGGCGATGGTGCGACCCTGAGTCATTCCCTGAAATCCTTATTTTCTCACCGCCCGGTCACGCGCCCCAATCACGCGAAAGACCAGTGGAGGCAGCGCCTTAACAGCCGTGCCGATGCGATGGGGCCATAGAATTTCTATGTCGCATCTCACCTCTTTTATTCCGATCGGAAATGTCGGGTATTACGGGTGTTTCGTCGGCTCCGTGACCTGGTTCGCGAACCGCACGACATCGTCCAGCACCGGTGCGCGGCCCCGGAACGGGCGGGCGATGGACAGTAGCAACCCGATATGACCCAGCTTCGGATAGGAGCGGACCGTGACGGGCACGCCGCCCCCACGCAGTTTCGCGGCCAGCGCATCGCTGTTGCGCGGCTGGACCACGGTGTCCTCGCCCCCGACCAGCAACAGGCTGGGCGGATCGCCCGCCCCCGCCCAGGTCACCGGCTGCGTCTCGGAGGGGCGCGGCCAGTCGCCGAACGCCGCGCGGGCGACATCGACGTCGAAGGGCGCGAAATCATAGGGCCCGGCCAGCCCGACAAAGCCCCGCACGCTGCGGGCATCCTCTCCCAGCCAGCGCCGGTCGACCGCCAGCATCGCGGCGATATAGGCCCCGGCCGAATGCCCCATCAGGACGATACGTCCCGGATCGCCGCCGAAATCGCGGACATGCCGCTCGGTCCAGCGAACGGCGGCGGCACCATCCTCGACAAAGCCGGGATAGCGTATCTCGGGCACCAGCCGATAGTCGGGGATCACCACCACGAAGCCACGCGCCGCCAGGGCCCGCCCGACAAAGGCATAGCCGGTGCGCGTCCCGCTGTTCCAGCTGCCGCCATAGAAGAACAGGATGACGGGGCGGTCCGCGCCAGTGCCAACCCCCGGCTTGCGCGGTGCGTAGACGTCGAGCATCCGGCGCGGCCCCGGCCCATAGGGGATGGCCGAGGCGACCCGCGCCGCGCCGCCATCCTTGGGCACCAGCGCGTCGAAGGTCTTGAGCGGCGAACATCCGGTCAGCGCCAGTCCGATGGCCATCACCAAGGACCGGCGCCGTGTCTTATTCGTCGTGATGTTCGACACGCGTCGATTCCCCTTAGCCAGGTCGTGAACGGCCGAGGTGGCACTATCACCATGCGACCAGCCGATCAGAGCCATATGGCTCTATTTTTCCTCCACACCACCCCGGCCTTTGCCGGGGTGGTGGCGGGTTTAGATTGGTCCGCGCAACTAAGGCGGGTTCGTTGTGGATATGCCCCCCGACCGCTTCCGACGCGTTGAAGTGCTTTCGAAAGGCGATCTGATGAAAGACACGATAACCCTCGGCATCCGCCGATCCGCAGAGATGGCGGCGGTGTTCATGATCGGTGACGGGCTGCTCGGCCTGCTCCAGCCGACGCGGCACGTCGATCTGTGGCGATCGGACGTCGCGGCGGTCGACGGACTGGTCCGCCCCTTCGCCGGACATCCGGGGCGGCGGCGGGCCTACGGCCTGGTGCAGCTTGCCGCCGGGCTGGCGCTGGCGACCATGTTGAAGCCGGTGGCCGACCGGAGATAGACCCACCCTTCTCCCCTTCCCGATTATGCGCTTGACCGATGCGCTGTGTTGGTCAACCATAACGCCCAGGACCTGGCGACGGGCCGGGCGGGGGAGATAGAAGAGTGCATCGACGCGACTTCATGGCCGCCAGCGGCGCGGGCCTGGGTGCCCTGCTGCTGGGTGCCTTTCCGGGCCGGGCGATCGCCGCCGAGGAACTGCTCAGCACGATGGACGTCGGCCTGAAGAAGCGGCTGGCCGATGTCGCGCTGAACACCGCCAAGAGCGCCGGATGCAGCTATTGCGACGTGCGCGTCGGGCGCTACCTGCGCCAGTTCGTGGTGACCCGCGAAAAGAATGTCGAGAATGTCGTCAACACCGAGTCAACCGGGGCGGGCGTCCGCGTCATCGCCGGTGGCGCCTGGGGCTTTGCTGCGACCAACAATCTGACCCCCGACGGCATCGCCGCCGCCACGCGCCAGGCCGCCGCCATCGCCAAGGCCAATGCCCGCATCCAGTCCGAACCGGTCCAGCTCGCCCCCGTCACCGGCGTGGGCGAGGTGTCGTGGCGTACCCCGATCGTCAAGAACGCGATGGCGGTGCCGATCAAGGACAAGGCCGACCTGCTGCTGGGCGTCAACGCCGCCGCGAGCGGAGCGGGCGCGAATTTCGTCAACTCGATCCTGTTCGTCGTCAACGAGCAGAAATACTTCGCCTCGACCGACGGCTCGTACATCGACCAGGACGTGCACCGTATCTGGGCGCCGATGACGGTGACCGTGGTCGACAAGGCCACCGGCAAGTTCCGCACTCGCGATGGCCTGTCCTCGCCGCGGGGCATGGGCTTCGAATATCTCGACGGCAATGCCGCCGACAAGCGCACCCTGCCGGGTGGCGCGGTCGTCTATGGCAACAGCTACGACATGCGCGAGGATGCGATCGCCGCCGCCAGGCAGGCGCGCGCCAAGCTGACCGCGCCATCGGTGAAGCCGGGCAAATACGATCTGGTGCTCGACCCGTCGAACCTGTGGCTGACCATCCACGAGTCGGTCGGCCACCCGCTCGAGCTCGACCGCGTGCTGGGCTATGAGGCCAATTATGCGGGCACCAGCTTTGCCACCCCCGACAAGCTGGCCGCGCATTTCCAATATGGCAGCCCGCAGGTCACGATCGTCGCCGACAAGACGCAACCCGGCAGCCTGGGCGCCGTCGCCTATGACGACGAGGGCGTGAAGACCAAGCAGTGGGACCTGATCCGCGACGGTAAGCTGGTCGATTACCAGGCGATCCGCGACCAGGCGCACATGATGGGCAAGACGGCATCGGACGGCTGCTGCTATGCCGACAGCTGGTCCTCGGTGCAGTTCCAGCGGATGGCCAATGTCTCGCTGCAGCCCGGCAAGGCGGCGATGACGCCGGAACAGATGATCGCAGGGGTCGAGAACGGCATCTACATCATCGGCGACGGCTCCTTCTCGATCGACCAGCAGCGCTACAACGCGCAGTTCGGCGGCGAGCTGTTCTACGAGATCAAGAACGGCAAGATCACCGGCCAGATCGAGGACGTGGCGTACCAGATCCGCACGCCCGAATTCTGGAACGCGTGCGTCGGCGTGTGCGACCGCAGCGATTACCGGCTGGGCGGCTCGTTCTTCGACGGCAAGGGCCAGCCATCGCAGGTGTCGGCGGTCAGCCATGGCTCGTCCACGGCGCGCTTCAACGGCGTCAATGTCATCAACACCGCGCGCGCGCTCGGCTGAGGAATCCATCCATGACCATGTTCACCGAGGAACAGGCCCGCGCGATCTGCGCCAAGGCCGTGTCGATGTCCAAGGCCGATGACTGCACCGCGCAGCTGACGGGATCGGTCACCGGCAATATCCGCTTCGCGCGCAACGGCGTGTCGACCAGTGGCATCGTCGATACCGCCGACCTGGCGGTCGAGGTCGCGTTCGGCAAGCGGTCGGGCGTCGCCACGATCAACCAGTTCGACGACGCCTCGCTGGAGCGCGTGGTGCGCCGGGCCGAGGAACTGGCCCGCCTCGCCCCCGAAAATCCCGAATATATGCCCGCGATCGGCAAGCAGAGCTACCGCGCCAGCGATACGTTCAGCCCGTCGACCGCCGCGATCACCCCCGATTACCGAGCGCAGGTCGCCGCCGCCTCGATCGAGCCGTGCAAGGCGGGCAGGCTGGTCGCGGCGGGGTATCTGGAGGACGGGCAGAGCTTCACCGCCTTTGCCAACAACAAGGGCAATTCGGGATATCAGCGCTCGACCGGGCTGGATTATACCTGCACCGTGCGGACCCAGGACGGGCGCGGCTCGGGCTGGGTCGGGCATAATGTGCAGGACGCCGCGGCGTTCGACGCCGGCACCGACATCCGCACCGCCATGCGCAAGGCCTCGGCCTCGGTCGACGCCAAGGCGATCGAGCCCGGCAAATACACCGTCATCCTGGAACCAGCGGCGGCGGCGGGCCTGATCTCGTTCATGATGAACTTCTTCGGCGCGCGTTCGGCCGACGAGGGGCGCAGCTTCCTGTCCAAGAAGGGCGGAGGCAACAAGATCGGCGAACAGGTGTTCGGGCCGCAGGTCGACATCTCGACCGACCCCTGGGCACCCGGCGCGGCGGTGCTGCCATGGGACGGCGACTATCTGCCGCGCCAGAAGAGGCCGATCATCACCGGCGGCAAGGTCCAGAACCTGGAATATTCGCGCTTCTGGGCGCAGAAGCAGGGCAAGCAGCCGGTGGCCGGTCCCGGCAACCTGTTGATGGCAGGGGGCACCAAGTCGACCGCCGAGCTGGTCCGCACCACCGAACGCGGCATCCTGGTCAGCCGCACCTGGTATATCCGCATGGTCGATCCGCAGACCGTGCTGCTGACCGGCCTGACCCGCGACGGCACCTTCTATATCGAAAATGGCGAGATCAAATATCCGATCAAGAACCTGCGCTTCAACGAAAGCCCGGTGATCATGCTCAACAATATCGACGAGCTGGGCAAGCCGGTGCGCGTGGCGGGCGACGAATCCTCGCTGGTGATGGTCCTGCCGCCGATGCGGCTGCGCGACTTCACTTTCACCTCGCTGTCCGACGCGGTGTGATGACGGCGGGCGCGGCATGACCTACGGGCGAGTGACCCGCGCCGAATTCCTGATGGGCGCGCTGGCGGCAACCCTGCTGCCGACGCGCCTGTCGGCCGCGCCTACTTACGACTTCTGGTTCACCCGGCTGCGCTACGAAAGCGGGGACTGGGACGTCGACCGGCGGATGCCGTCGAACATGATCACCGCGCTGATCGACTATACGAACCTTCGCGTCGATCCGAAGGAGCATGTGATCGCGCTCGCCGATCCGAAGATGCTGACCGCCCCCTTCTGTTATCTGGCGGGGCACAAGCTGGTCGAGTTCAACCCGGCCGAAAGGCGCAACTTCGCCACCTATGTGCGAAACGGCGGCTTCGTGCTGGTCGACGACTGCAACCACGATATCGACGGTCTGTTCGCCAAGTCGTTCGAGCGACAGATGGCGTCGATCTTCGGGCCCCGCGCGCTGGCGAAACTGCCTAACACCCACCCCATTTATCGCCGCTTCTTCAAGTTCACCGGTCCGCCGCCGACCGGCCTCGAGCTCAATGGCTGGGGCGACGATCTGGTGCACGATTATCTGAAAGGCATCGCCATCGACGGACGGCTGGGTGTCCTCTACTCGAACAAGGATTACGGGTGCGAATGGGACTACGACTGGCGCAACAAGCGTTTCCTGGCGGTCGACAATACCCGCTTCGCCGTCAACATCGCGCTCTATGCGCTGAGCGCGTGACCGCATGACCGAAGCGGAGATCCAGGACAAGCTGGCGCGGCTGACCAGTCTTCGCGACGCGATCGGCCAGGCGATCGTCGGCCAGGCCGAGGTGGTCGAGCAGTTGCTGATCGGCCTGATCGCGGGCGGGCACTGCTTGTTGGAGGGTGTGCCGGGCCTGGGCAAGACGCTGCTGGTGCGTAGCCTGGGCCAGGCGCTCGACCTGCCCTTCCGCCGCGTCCAGTTCACCCCCGACCTGATGCCCAGCGACATCCTGGGCACCGAGTTGCTGGAGGAGGATCACGGCACCGGCAAGCGCCATTTCCGTTTCCAGCCGGGGCCGATCTTCACCAGCCTGCTGCTGGCCGACGAACTCAACCGCACGCCGCCCAAGACGCAGGCCGCGCTGCTGGAGGCGATGCAGGAAAAGACGGTCAGCTATGCGGGCGTCACCCACCGCCTGCCCGAGCCGTTCTTCGTGCTGGCGACGCAGAATCCTCTGGAACAGGCGGGCACCTATCCGCTGCCCGAGGCGCAGCTGGACCGGTTCCTGCTGCATGTCCGCGTCGGCTATCCCACGGAAGCGGAGGAAGCCGCGATCCTGGCGCAGACCACCGGTTCGGCGAGTGCCATCGTGCCGCGCGTGATGGACGGGGCGGAAATCGTCGCGGTCCAGCGCTTGGTGCGCGAGGTGCATCTGTCCGCCGACCTGCTGGCATGGATCAACCGGCTGGTCCGCGCGACCCGGCCGGGCGAGGGCGCGCCCGAGGTCGTCCGGCACTATGTCCGCTGGGGCGCGGGGCCCCGCGCCGGGCAGTCGCTGGTGCTGGCAGCCAAGGCGCGCGCGTTGCTGCACGGACGGCTGGCGGCGACGCGCGAGGATGTGCAGGCGCTGGCCGCGCCCGTCATGCGCCACCGGCTGCTGCTGTCCTTCGCCGCCGAGGCGGAAGGGCGGAGCGCCGACGATGTGGTCGCGGGCGTGATGGCCGCGATGCCGCTCGACGCCTGAACCGGGTGAGCGCCGACCCGATCCCCCCGGCCGTCCGGCACCGGCTGTCCGGCTTGCGGCTGGTGTCGCGTCGGCTGGCGGGTGGCGACGGCCTCGGCCTGCATGCCAGCCGCAGCCGGGGGGCGGGCTTGGAGTTCGCGCAATATCGCCCCTATGAGCCGGGCGACGAGCCGCGCCAGATCGACTGGAAGCTGTTCGCCCGCGCCGACCGCTTCTTTGTGCGCGAGGCCGAACGCGAGAGCCCGTTGCGGCTGTGGATCATGATCGACGCCAGCGCCTCGATGGCGCAGGCCGATACCGATGGCGCGACGCGGATCGGCGCGGCGCGGGGGCTGGCGGCGGCTCTGGCCGAGCTGGCGGTGGCGGGCGGCGATCGGTTCGGCTGGATATGGCTGAGCGAGGGCGGGCTTCACGTCGCCACCCCCGCCAACGGCACGCGACAGCGCGACCGGTTGCGCCTGGAACTGGCGACAATCCCGATCGGCGGCGGCTTTCCCGGCCCCACGACCCTGACCCCACTCTGGGAGCGGATCGCCGCGCGCGACATGGTGGTGCTGCTCAGCGACTTCTTCGACGAGGCAGGCGTCGCACTGGCGACGCGGCTGGCGGCGGCGGGGCGCGAGGTGCTGGCGATCCAGCTGCTGACCGTGGGCGAGCGCGACTTCCCCTTTGACGGCGGTCATCTGTTCCGCGACCCCGAAACGGGCGAGGAACTGCTTGGCGACGCACCCGCATTGCGCGCCGACTATCTCCAGCGTTTTGCCGAGGCCCGTGCCCGCCTGGCCGCCGAATTTCAGGCCAGCGGCATCCGCCACGCCACCCATGTCCTCGACGAACCGCTCGATACCCCCCTTCGGCGCCTGTTCGGGCGGGGCGAGGGCTGATGCCGACCCTGCTCGCCCCCGCCGCGCTTGCGGTCCTGGCCGCACTCGCCATCCCCTTGCTGATTCACCTCGCGCGGCGGACCGAGCAGCGGCGGACCGACTTCGCCGCACTGCGCTGGCTGCGGGCCAAGCCGCGCCCCCGCCAGCGGCCCCGGTTCGAGGAATGGCCGCTGCTGATCGTCCGGCTGCTGCTGCTGGCGATGCTCGCGCTATGGCTTGCGCGGCCGGTGACCCCGGCGGCACCGGACCTCCACCCGCGCGTCTATGTCATGCCCGGCCTTACCGCGACGACGGCGACGCCATGGCTGAGTGAGCAGGCCGAGGGGTATTGGCTGGCCCCCGGCTTCCCGGCGCTGGATCGCCCGGCCCCGACCGGCACCGTCCCGGTCGCCAGTCTGGTCCGCCAGCTGGACAGCGAATTGCCGCCCGGCGTCGCTGTCCGCATCCTCGTGCCCGCCGTGATCGAGGGCGCAGACGCGCAAAGACCGCGCCTGTCGCGCCAAGTCGACTGGCGTGTGGTGCCCGGCAGGATGACCGCGCCGCGACCGACGCCCGCCGCGCCGCCGGTGCTGGCGATCAGGGCGGACACGGTGCGCCGCGATGTCCGCTATCTCGCCGCCGTCGCCGCCGCCTGGAATACCCAAGGCGCGACCACCGATATCGCACCGCCGACCGCGCCCCTGCCCGGTACGGCCACGACACTGGCCTGGCTGAGCGGCGGCACCATGCCCACCGCGCTGGTCGCCTGGGTTCGGCGCGGCGGCACCGCCATCATCCCCACTGACATGGCCGCGCCCCCCGGCCCCGACGCGATCGCCGCGCGCGATACGCTGGGCCGCGCCTTTCTGCGGGTCATGCCACTGGGCGAAGGCAGGATATTCCGGTTCACGGTGCCTCTGGCCCCCGCCACCCTGCCCGCGCTGGTCGAACCCGATTTCCCCGACCGGCTGCTGGCGGCCATTCGCCCCGTCGCGGCCCCCGCCCGCGCCGATGCCGCGCAACTGACCCCCGAGACCGGGGCGGTGCCGTCCTTCCGCGCGGCCCCGCTTCACGAATGGCGTGATGTGTTGGCACTGGTCGTCGCCGCGCTGTTCCTGCTCGAACGCTGGCTTGCCACGCGGCGGCGACGGTGGGTTGGTCCATGACCCCGACAATCTGGCTGCGGCCCGTCCGGCGACGGATGGCGGCGATCGTGGTGCTGGCCGCGACGCCCGCGCTGCTGGTCGTCGCGTCGGCGGCATGGCGTCTGATCGGCCCCTTGGCCGCGTTTCTCGCTGCCCTTTTGGGTGCCGCGATCATGGGATGGATCGCGCATCGCCGCGCGGCCCGGCTGACCCCGGACTGGCTGGTGCGGTCGTGGAATACGCAGCGGCCCGACCTGGAGGACAGCAGCGAATTGCTGTTCGCCGATCCCGCCGCACTGGCCGCGCTGCCGCGCCTGCAACGCGAGCGGTTGCGTGGGCGGCTGGATGCCACGCCCCCGCCCGACCTGCGACCGCGCTGGCCGGGCCGCACGCTGACGCTCGCCTGGGCACTGGGCCTCGCTACCGCCGTCGCGCTCGTCCTCTGGCCGCATCGGCAGGCGTCCGACACGCTGGCCCCCAGCCGGGACGAGACGCCCGCCGCCCCCGGTGCACCCCGGCTGGTCGGCCAACGGCTTCGCATTGTGCCGCCTGCCTATACCCGCCTGCCGCCGCGCGATCTGGACCGGCTGGACGCGAAGGTGCCGCAGGGGTCGCGCCTGACCTGGACGCTGGCCTTCGCCCCCGAACCCGAACCCGAAACCGCGTCGCTGGTCGTGCTCGGCGGTGGGTCCGTCCCGCTGGCAAAAGCGGGTGAGAACTGGCGCGGGTCGATGCTGCTCGCCACCTCGATCCTCTACCGCATCGCCCCCATGTCCCAGCACCTCCACCGGGTCGAGGCGATCGCCGACCAGCCACCCGCCGTCACCGCGCGCGCGCCGTCCAAGACCCTGACGATCGCCACGGCGGGACAGCGCAACTGGACGTTGCTGTTCGAGGCGAGCGACGATTACGGTGTCGCGCCGCAAGCGGACCTGACCGTGACGGTCGCCGCCGGAGAGGGCGAGAATATCAGCTTTCGCGAGCATCATCTGCGATTGCAGGGCAGCGGCGATCCCCGGCGGAGGCGCTTTGCCGCCACGCTGGACCTGGCCGCGCTGGGCTTTGCCGGGCCGGGCGATCTGGTCGCGCAGCTGACCGTGCGCGACGAACGGATGCCGGGGCCGCAAATCGCGCGCAGCCCCAGCCTGATCCTCCGCCGCCTGCCCCCCTCCGCCACCCAGGGCATCGGGGTGGACGGCGCGTTGCGCGCCACCCTGCCCGCCTATCTGCGCAGCCAGCGCCAGGTCATCATCGACGCCGAGGCACTGCTGCGCCAGCGTCGCGGTATGTCGGCCGAACGCTTTCGCGACCGCGCCATCGCGATCGGTGAGGATCAGGCGGCACTCCGCCTGCGCTACGGCCAGTTCCTGGGCGGCGAGCATGAGGTGCACGGCGCCGAACTGCCGACCAGCGATGCCGCCCCCGCCACGCTGGGCAGGGAGGAGGACGTGCTGGGCGAGTTCGGCCATGCGCATGACGAGGGCGAGGCCGCGACGCTGTTCGATCCCCGGACGCGTGCCCGCCTGACCGAGGCGGTCGACCAGATGTGGCAGTCCGAAGGCGCGCTGCGCGGCGGCGATCCGGTGCGCGCGCTGCCCTTCGCCAATCGGGCGCTGGTCCTCATCAAGCAGGTGCAACAGGCGACCCGCGTCTTCCTGGCCAAGGTCGGCGGCAGCGAACTGCCCCCGATCGACGAGGCGCGGCGGATGACCGGCAAGCGCGACGACATCGCCCCGGCCGAGCCGGGGCTGACCGCACGCCCCTTCGATGCGGCGGCGGCGGCGGCCTGGGCCGCGATCGACGGGTCGGCGGGCGAGGCGCGGGACCTGGCGCCGCTGACCCGCTGGTTCCGCGCGAACCGGGCGCGGGTGGCCGATCCGCTGGCGTGGGACGATGCCCTCGACCGGCTGCGTCGCGATCCGGCGTGCGGGGCCTGCCGCAACCGGCTGCGCGGACTGGTCTGGCGCGCGCTGCCGACCCCGCCGGTCGGGGCGGCACGGCGCGACGGCGCGGGGGCGAGCGGGACGCGCTATCTGGATGCGCTGGCGGGCGGGGTGGGCCGATGAACCCGTGGATCCTGCCGCTGATATTGGCGGTCACTGTCGTGCTGGCATGGCTTCGGCTGGGCTGGCGGCAGTGGCGGGCGCCGGGCGCGGCGCGGGCGCACGGCTGGCGACTGGCGCTGCTGCTGCTGGCGCAGCCGGTGCTGGCCGCCCTGCTGTATCTGACGCTGTCGCCGCCGCAGACGCGCATGGCCGAGCCGGAGACTCTGACCATCCTGACGCGTGGCGGCTCGGTCGCTGGTGGCCGGACGGTGGCGTTGCCCGAGGCGGCGCGGCGGGGCGGGATCGAACAGGCCCCCGATCTGGCAACCGCGCTGCGCCGCCATCCCGGTATCCGCGCCCTGCGCATCCGGGGCGAAGGGCTGACCGAGCGCGACCGTCCGGCGGCACGGGGGCTGGCGATCGCGTTCGACCCTGCGCCTTTGCCGCCGGGGCTGATCGCGATGACTCCGCCGGACCGGACCGCACCCGGCGGCCCATTCCACGTCTCCGGCCAGGTCGAGGGCGGCGGCAGCGTCGCGCTGCTCGATCCGGCGGGGGTGCAGGTCGCCGCGGCTCCCGTCGATGCCGAAGGGCACTTCACGCTGGACGCCGCCGCGCGGATGCCCGGCACGGCGCTGTTCCGCCTGCGAAGCCGCAGTCCGCGCGGGTTGGTCACCTCCGAGCTGGCCGTGCCCGTCCCGACCACCGCCGAGCCGGGGCTGCGCGTGACGTTGCTCGGCGGCGCACCGGGACCCGAGGTGAAGTTCTGGCGGCGCTGGGCGAGTGATGCGGGGTTGAAGCCCGTGGTCCGCGTCGCACTGGGCGCGGGGCTGGCGCTGGGCGATCCGACGCCGCCGCTGACGGTCGGCGGGCTTTCCCGCGTCGACCTGCTGATCCTCGACGAGCGGAGCTGGGCGGCATTGGGCGGCGGCGAGCGGGCGGCGGTGGTGGCGGCGGTTCGGGGCGGCATGGGCCTGTTGCTGCGGGTGACCGGACCGGTTCCGCCGGGCTATGGCGCCGCGACGGGCCTGCCGCTGGCGGGCGGGGCGGCGAGCGCGCCGGTTCGCCTGCTCGACCGCGACGGCAAGGCCCTGCCCACCCTGACCCGCCGCGTCGTGCAGTTCGGGGCTCGCGACGCCCAGCCCCTGCTCGCCGATGCGACGGGGGCCGTGCTGGCCGGTTGGCGTCCGCTGGGGCGCGGGCGGATCGGCGCATGGCTCGTCACCGATGCCGCAGGCTTGGTCAGCGCCGGGCATGGCGAAGCATATGGCGCGATATGGGCCCGCCTGGTCGGCACGCTGGCACGGACGGGTACGTCGAGCGCACCCCGGATCGACCCGCTGGCGCATCGGGGCGAACGTACCGCCTTATGCGACCTGTTGGCGGGGGATACGCTGGTGCTGCCGGACGGGCAGGCCCGGCGGCTGTTGCCCGATCCCGCCACGCCAGGATGTGCCGGCTATTGGCCGCGGGTCGGCGGCTGGCACGGCCTGCGCCGGGGTGAAAGCATCTGGCCCTTCTACGTCCACGCCACCCTGCCCGCCGCGATGATCGCCGCCGAGCGGCGCGACGCGACGCTGGCGCTCGTCCGGAATCGCCCCGACGCTGCGACAGTACGGGGCGCGTCGCTGCGTCCCGGCGCGTCCTGGCCCTGGCTGCTCGGTTTCCTGGCGATCGCCGCGCTGCTGTGGTGGTTTGAGCGCGCCCGGATCGGGCGACCGGCCGATCGCCGCCCGGACTAGCCCGCGATCGCCAGGGGCACCGATGGGGCCGCCATCGGTTCGGGGTAGCCATAGAGATAACCCTGGCCCAGCTGACACCCCAGCTGGCGCAGCCGGGTCGCCTGCACCTCGGTTTCGATGCCCTCGGCCACCACCACCTTGCCCAGCCCGGTGCCCAGGCCGACAATGGCGCTGACGATCGGAAACGTCCCGTCCTCGGTCTGGTCGAGTCCGGCGACGAAGGACTGGTCGATCTTGATGCGGTCGACCGGCAACTGGCGCAGATGGACGAGCGAGGCATAGCCGGTGCCGAAATCGTCGAGCGCGATACCCACGCCCGCCTCGTGCAGTTCGCGCAGGTTGACCATGATGGTGTCGGCCGCCCGATCGAGCATCACGCCCTCGGTCACCTCGATGCACAGCCGCCACGGCGCGATGCCGTGCAGCGCCAGGCGGTCGAGCACGGCGTGCGCGGATCGCGGCCCCGACAGCTGCGCCGACGTGAAATTGACGCTCAGCACGCCCAGCCGTTCGCCCTCGTCGCGCAGCAGCGCCAGCGCCATGTCGAGGACATGGTCCTGGATCAGCAGCCCGATCCGATCCGCCACCAGCAGGTCGGCGAAACGGCTCGGCGTCATCAGGCCGTGCCGTGGGTGGTTCCAGCGCAACAGCGCCTCGTGCCCGCACACCGTGTCGTCGGCCAGCGAGACGATGGGTTGCAGGAACAGCGTGAACTCGCCGCGTGCCAGCGCCCCTTCCGCCTCGCCCGCCACCGCGATCTGCATGTCGCGCAGGCTGCGCTGCAAGGGGTCGTAGCGGACATAGCGGCCGCGCCCCAGCCGCTTGGCGGTGTAGAGCGCCAGGTCGGCATTCTGGTAGAGCATGTCCAGCGCCTGCGCATCGTCGGGGAAACGCGCCGCGCCGATGCTCAGCGACAGGCTGTGCGCCGGATCGTCGGGGCACCAGCGATCGCCCTGGATCGTGCCGATCGCGGTGGCCAGCGCAGCTTCGCGCGACGGCGGACCGGGGCACAGGACCACGAACTCGTCCCCTCCGATGCGCGCCACCCGCAGGTCGGCGAAGGGACGCGCGCTATGGGTCAGCTTCCCGGCGACATGGCGCAGCAATTCGTCACCGCTCGCATGGCCGAGCCGGTCGTTCACGTCCTTCAGATAGTCGACATCGATCAGAAACAGGCTGAACGGCGTACCCACGGTCATCAGCGCCTGCGCCTGCTGCTGAAAGGCCGCGCGGTTGCCCAGTCCGGTCAGGAAGTCGGTCTGCGCGGCGGAGCGAAGCGTCTTGGCCTCCGCCAGGTCGACCTCGCGCCGCTGCCGCGCCAGGTCCAGTTCCTGGCGGATCAGGCGGAACCGGTCGGCGATCGCCAGCGACAGGACCAGCGCCTCGAAGGCCAGCGCCAGGAAGGTCGCCATGTCCACCGCGTCGTTCTGCGGCGCGAAGCCCAGATTGCGGATCAGCCGCGCGACGAACACCGTGATGACCGGGGTCCAGCCGATCATGTAGAACCAGATGACCCGGCTGCCCCGCCGCACCGCGATGACGCACGAGATCGCAAGCGACACGGCGGTGCCCGCGATCGTATAGTTGAGCAGCCGGTCGGTCAGCACCGGCGGCAAATCGTCGATGGTCGCCAGGACGCCCATCACCGCCCCCGCCCCGGCCAGCCCGCGCCCGACCCGGATCAGCGGGCGCGGCAGCACCCCGTCCTCGACCACCGCGAAGAAGAACATATTGCCCGCCGTGACCATCAGCCCGACGAGCACGAGGTCGATCCGCACGGCGGCAGGGCCGATCAGCCACGGGACGACGAGCGCCGCCGTGTTCGTCCAGACCAGGCCATAGCAGAGCGAAACCGCCACCCAGAATAGATACCAGCGCTGAAAGGCGTGGCGCCTGCCGGTGTGGATGACGAGATTGTACAGGAACGCCGACAACAGCGTGCCGGTGAACAGGCCGATGAGCACCAGCCAGCGGACCTCCACCCCGGTCAGGGCGGCATCGGTCTGCGCCACCACCTTGCGCATCAGCGACAGGTCGTCGATGTTCCGAAAGCCGAGATACAGCGCGCGCACCTCGCGCCCCGGCGGGGCGATGACGAATTTCATCACGCCGCCCGGCGCCCAGTGCCGATGCAGTTGCGACGGATCGCGAACCAGGCGGCTTTCCCCGCGCGGGGTCACGGTCAGCACCGCGATCCGGTCGAACCGGGTCTGGTCGACCACCATCACCCAGTCGGCGGGTAGCGCCTTCAACCCCGACGGATCGAGCCGCAGCCACAGCCAGGGACTGCCGCGTGTCGGCGCATCCGGTCCACAGCGATAGGGGGCGCGAGCAATGGCTTCGTCCGTGGCCCCATCGGGCAGCGCGGCGCGACAGGCGGTACGGTACAGATCGACCGGGGCGGCCGACGCCGCACGGGGCATGAGCCCCGCCAGGAGGATCAGCAGCGCCACCCCCCAAACCCTGATCTTCGATGCCACGACGTGCGGCCCCCATGCCGAACCTGTTACCCGAGAGGGTCTACTGGCAGACATCTTAAGATTTTGGCCACCCCCGAAACGACTATCGTATCACGATGTCGGGACTTTGCCCATCGCCGCCCGCCGACATGCCGGAGATGCCGATCCGGCGCGGATCGCCCCCGCGACGGCCCGCGACCCGGCGCATCAACCGGATCGTCCGCTGCGCATGCGGGATCGTGGTGGCCATGACCGGGATCGGCGTCGTTGCGGTGGCCCGGTTGCGGGGGACGAGGCGGGTTGAGGGGACCTGCACTGACCCCGACCCGCTCTGGCTAAGCCGCCCCGGCTCCTGCTATCGGTGGTCATGGCCTCCATGAATTTCGAGCTGCTCGACATCCGCGCGTTCGTAGCGATCGCCGAGGGCAAGAGCTTCCTGCGTGCGGCCGAGCATCTGAACCTGTCGCAACCCGCGATCAGCCGCCGGGTCCAGAAGCTGGAGGCGACGGTCGGCACGCCGTTGCTGGAGCGGACGACGCGGACGGTGCGCCTGACCCCGGCGGGCAAGGAAATCCTGCCGCTGCTCCGCCGCCTGATCGAGGAACTCGACGAATCGCTGCTCGGCATGATGGCCCTGGGCGAGCGGCAGGCGGGCCGGTTGACCATCGCCAGCATCCCCAGCGCCACCGTCCGCTTCCTGCCGGACGTGCTCGACATATTGGCGCAGGATTATCGCAACGTGCGCGTCCGCGTGCTCGACCTGTCGGCGACCGAATGTGCCGAGGCGGTGCGGACCGGGCAGGCCGAGTTCGCGATCACCCTGCCCGTCTCGTCCGATGGCGACATGGTCTATGAGCCGCTGACCGACGATCCTTATGGCCTGGTCTGTCGCCACGACGATCCGCTGGCGGAACTGGTCGATCCGGCGTGGAGCGACCTGACCGGGCACCGGCTGGTGACGGTGCATCCGGGCAGCGGCAACCGGACCGCGCTCGACGCCGGGCTGGCGCGCGCCGGGATCGAGCTGCGCTGGTTCTACGAGGTGACGCGGCTGACCTCGGCGCTGGCGCTGGTCCATGCCGGGCTGGGTCCATCGGTCTTGCCGCGCCTGGCGTGCGAGGGGCCCGATGCGCGCGATCTGGTCTGGCGGCCCTTGCGCGGGGCGGAGGTCACGCGCACGCTGGGCGTGCTGCGCCGGACGTCGGCAAGCCTATCGCCCGCCGCCTCCCGCCTGATGGGGCTGCTCACCGATGCCTGGGCCACCCAGTCGGGCCCCGCCCCAGCGCGCGACGAGTAGTGAGGCCGAGACATTGGCGGTGCCGCTGGTCAGCGCACGGATCTCCGACAGGAACCGGTCGACCGCGATCAGCATGGCGGCCGCCCCGACCGGAATGTCGGGCAGCAGCGACAAGGTGAGCAGCAGCGCCGAAAAGCCGCTGCCCGTCACCCCCGCCGCCGCCTTCGAGGTGACGAGCATCACCCCCAGATACACCGCGATGCGGCCGGAGGTCAGCACGATGCCCAGCGCCTCGCCCAAAAAGAGCGTCGCGACGATCAGATAGACCGCCGTCCCCGCCAGATTGAGCGAATAGCCCAGCGGCACGGTCAGCCCGGCCACACTGCGCGGGACGCCCAGCCCCTCCAGCTTCAGGATCAGACGCGGCAGCACCACCTCGGTCGAGGAGGTGCCGAGCACGATCAGGATCTCGTCGCGAAACACGCGCAGCAACGTGCCGCCGCCAAGCCCCGTCGTCATCCACACCAGCACGACCAGCCCGGCGATCAGGATGCTACAGGCCAGCGCCAGCGTCGCGAACAGCAGGCCCAGCGAGCCGATGAACCCGATGCCGTACGTGCCGACCGTATAGGCGATCGCCCCGAACGCCCCCACCGGCGCGGCGCGGATCAGGAAGCCGAAGATCGCGAATTGCAGCCGGGTCAGTGCCTCGATCCCGCGCACGATCGGCGCACCCGCCTCGCCGATGCGCAGCAGGCCGAACCCGACCAGACCGGCGACGAACAGCACCGGCAGGACATCCCCTGCGGTAAAGGCCGAGAACAGCGTGTCGGGCACGATCCGCACCAAGAAATCGCCCGGCCCGGTGATGTGCCGCCCGGCCAGCTGTCGCTCCACCTCGGCCACCGCCTCGCCATAAGGCGGCAGCGGCAGGCCGCGCCCCGGCTGCATCAGCGCCGCGACGCCCAGCCCGATGGCGAGCGCGGCGATGGTGATGCCGAGAAAGACGATCAGGCTGCGCAGCACCGTCGCGCCGGTGTCGCGCGCGGCACCGTGCCGGACAATCCCCTCGACGATGGTGCAGAACAGAACCGGCGGCACCATCATCCGCATCGCCTTGACGAAGGCGATGCCCAGCGGCCCCAGTTCGCGCCCGAAGGCCGGGGCCAGCGCGCCGATCGCTGTCCCGGCGACGATACCGATCACCATCTGGACATATAGGTGCCGCAAGGCGCGCAAAGGCCATCCCATCCTGATATATGCATCAAACGCATAGAGCGGCCCGATCATTGCATTTGATCGAAATGCCGCCCGTAAGGCTTAGTGCCGCGTGCGGCACGATGGCTCAAGCCTCTGCCCCCCAACAAGAACCCGCGAACAGACGGGGCGGCCGAGAGAGGTATGACGACTGTGCGAACTTCCCCATTCCAAACCCTGATTCCGCGGCGCCGGGCGCTGGGAATCGCGCTACTGCTCGGGTTAACCGGCCTTGGAGCGCCCGTCGCCGCACGGGACACCAAGCCTGCCAAGGTCCGCGAGCTGCATGTCGTGACCTCGGGCGGCTTCACCGCCGCCTTCCACGCGCTGGCGGAGAAATATGAGCGCGACACCGGCGTCCATATCGTCGCCGAACACGGTCCCTCGATGGGCGACACGCCGCAGGCGATCCCCAACCGGCTCGCCCGGCACGAGGATGCCGACGTCGTCATCCTCGCCCGCAGCGGGCTCGACAAGCTGGAGCAGGCGGGGACCGTCACCTCCGGCACCGTCACCGATCTGGGCCTGTCCAAGATCGCCGTCGCGGTGAAGGCGGGCGCGCCCGCTCCCGACATCGCCACGGCGGATGCGGTGCGCAACACCCTGGTCAACGCCAGGTCGGTCGCCTGGTCGGACAGCGCCTCGGGCGTCTATATTCAGTCGGTGATGCTCGACAAGCTGGGCATCGCCGACCAGGTCCGCCCCAAGGGCCGCATGATCCCCGCCACCCCGGTCGGCCAGATCGTCGCGCAAGGCCAAGCCGAGATCGGCTTCCAGCAACTGAGCGAGCTGAAGCCGGTCAAGGGCATCCGCATCGTCGGCCTGCTCCCCGACTCGTTGCAGAAGGTCACGCCCTTCTCGGCGGGCGTCGTCGCCTATTCCCCCCATCAGGCCGAGGCGCGCGCGCTGATCGCGTACCTTTCCTCCCCCAAAGCCTATCCGATCATCCGCGACAGCGGATTGGAACCCGCTTCGCAAAAGGCCAAGCCATGACCCAGGCAACCGCATCCTTCGCCGCCGCCCCCCCGGCGGCGGCCCCCATTTCGGCCGAACGCCGCAAGTCCGCCTTCAAGTCGATCTTCATCGTTGCCAGCGGCAACTTCCTGGAGATGTTCGACTTCATGGTGTTCGGCTATTACGCCACCTACATCTCGAAGGCGTTTTTCCCGACCGGCAGCGATTTCGCCTCGCTGATGCTGACCCTGATGACCTTCGGCGCGGGCTTCCTGATGCGGCCGGTCGGCGCGCTGGTGCTGGGCGCGTACATCGACAAGCATGGGCGGCGGCAGGGCCTGCTGCTGACGCTGGGGCTGATGGCGCTGGGCACGCTCGCCATCGCGGTGACGCCCACCTATGCGCAGATCGGCCTGGCGGCCCCCGTCATCATCCTGCTCGGCCGCCTGGTCCAGGGTCTGTCGGCGGGCGTCGAGGTCGGCGGCGTGTCGGTCTATCTCAACGAGATCGCCCCCGCCGACAAGAAGGGCTTCTTCTGCTCGTGGCAGTCGGCCAGCCAGCAGGCAGCGGTCGTCTTCGCCGCGCTGATCGGCCTGATCGTGTCGACCAGCCTGTCGCCCGAGACCATGCAGGCCTGGGGCTGGCGCATTCCGTTCATCATCGGTTGCGTGATGATCCCGTTCCTGTTCGTCATCCGCCGCCACATGGAGGAGACCGAGGTGTTCCTGAAGCGCAAGGAGCATCCGCCGCTGTCGCAGATCATGCGCACGATCGGCAGCAACTGGGGCGTGGTGCTCCAGGGCGCGCTGATGGCGGTGATGACGACGGTCTTCTTCTACATGATCACCGCCTATACCCCGACCTTCGGCAACAAGGTGCTGTCGCTGACGCCGGGCGCGGCGCTGTTCGTCACCGCATGTGTCGGCGTCACCAACTTCGTCCTGCTGCCCGTCATGGGCGCACTGTCCGACCGGATCGGGCGTCGCCCGCTGCTGATCACCGCGACGCTGCTGGGCGCGGTCCTCGCCTATCCGTTGATGAGCTGGCTGGTCGCCGCGCCCAGCTTCGGGCGGCTGCTGACGGTCGAACTGGCGCTCGCCGCCATCTACGCCACCTATAACGGCGCGTTCATCGTCTACCTGACCGAGTCGATCCCGGCGCATGTCCGCACCGTCGGTTTCAGCCTGGCCTATAGCCTGGCCACCGCGATCTTCGGCGGCTTCACCCCGGCGATCAGCACCGCGCTGATCGGGGCGACGGGTGACAAGGCGATCCCCGGCGCCTGGTGCGCCGCCGCCGCCCTGCTCTCGCTACTCGCCCTGCTGATCGGGTCGCGCGTGCGCCGCAGCGCCGACTGACCCTTCTCGACCGCCGCATCCCATGACGGGTGCGGCGGTCCCCTTCTTCATAACCGAGGCGGCGGCCACCGAGCCTGTCGCCCGCCCCCGAGAGGATGCCGTCATGCATCGTGGAGCCCTGCTCGCGATCGGCCTGTGCGCGCCCCTGCCCGTCGCCGCACAAACCACCCCCGCACCCGCGCAACGCGCCGACGACGTCGCGCGCCTGACCCGCCTGGTCGAGCAGCAACAGGCGCAGATCGAACGGCTGGAGGCACGGCTGGCGGCGGTCGAGGGGACCAGGCCCCAGGCGATGGCCGCCGCCCCGCTGGGCCAGGCCCTGCCCAGCGACGCCCACCCCTCGCCGCCGCCGCAAGTCGCAGCACAGGTCCCGCAGACCCCGCGCAAGCCTGCCCCGCTGGGCCAGTCCCTGCCCTCCGAAGCGCATCCCCCCTCGCTCGACGCGCGGCTGGCACGGATCGAGCAGGCGCAGAACGAAGGCGTCCATGTCGACTGGTCGAAGGGCACGCCGGAGTTCACCAGCGCCGACGGCAAATTCTCGTTCCGTCCGCGCGGCCGCATCCTGCTCGACCTGGCGACCACCAGCGGCAGCGCGCTGCCCAACCGCGACATGACCACGACCACCGCCCGCTCGCTGCGACTGGGATTCGAGGGATCGGTCGGCAAGCACCTGTCCTATGTGCTGGAGGGCGATTTCGCCGACAATGACGTGGCGATCAAATCGGCCTATCTCGCCTGGACGACCCGCTTCCTGGGGCAGCAGGCCGAGTTCGCGCTGGGCAACCGCCTGAACGATCGCGGCCTGGACGGGTCGAGCGGCACCATCTCGGTCCCCTTCATGGAGCGCAATTTCGTCGGCGCAGGCATCATCCCGGTGCGCGGCTTCTTCGGCCTGGGGGCGGCGGCGCGCGTCTATGGCGATGGCTGGCATGTCGGGGTCCAGGTGTCGGGCGACGATATCAGCAATCCCGGCACGGCGGGCGACGGCCTGACCATTGCGGGTCGTGCGCACTGGAACCCGGTGAAGACCGCCGACTGGATCGTCCATCTGGGCGTCTGGGGCTTCCACGAAAACATCGCCACCGATGCGACCCGCCCGACGCGCAGCATCGCGGTCGGCGGTTTCTTCAACGACAATCTGCGCATCCTGCCCGGCACCTTCACCGGCGCGGCGAAGGGCGATGGCTATGGCTTCGAGCTGGGCACCTTCCACAAGTCGCTGTGGGCTTACGGCGAATATGGCGCGCGCCGGATCGAGAATCGCGCGGGCGCCTCGACCGGACAGTCCGCCTGGGCGGTCCAGGGTGGCTGGTTCCTGACCGGCGAGACCCCGCCCTATCTGACGCGCGGCGGCGTGTGGAGCCGCCCCAAGGTCCTGCGTCCCTTCACCTCGGGCGGACGCGGCGCGATCGAACTCGCCACCCGGTACGAGGAACTGGATTACAGCGACAATCCCACCGCCGGGCGCGGCAGCGCGCTGACGCTGGGCATCAACTGGTATCTCAACAATTTCGTCAGGCTTCAGCTGAACGCGATCGACTGGACGGTCGCCAATCCCGCCCAGCTTGGCGGGGCGAGCGATCATGGCCAAACGCTGATCGGCCGGGTTCAGATCGCCTTCTGAGTTTTCCGACCTACGGCAACCATTTGGGATCACGCGCGTCCGGCTAGGGAATGGCAAAAGGACGACGCATGGCGAACACGGCGGTAGTGACGGGCGGAAGTGCGGGCATCGGCCTGGCCACCGCCGAACGATTGGCCAAGGCGGGCTGGAACGTGGCGATCATCGCGCGCGATGCCGACCGGCTGGAGGATGCGCGCACGCTGCTGCTCCGTCACGGCGGACAGGTGCTGGCGATCAGCGCGGACGTGGCCGATGCGGCGGCGGTGGACGCGGCGGCCGACCGGATCGAGCGTGAGCTGGGGCCGATCGACGCCTGGGTCAACAATGCGATGTCGACCGTGGTCGCCCCCGCCGACCGGATCAGCGCGGAGGAATATGCGCGGGTCACCGCCACCACCTATCTCAGCCAGGTGTACGGCACGCTGGCCGCGCTGCGCCATATGAAGCCGCGGCGGCGCGGGTCGATCGTCCAGGTGTCGTCGGGCCTGGCCATCCGCGCGGTGCCGCTCCAGGCCGCCTATTGCGCCGCCAAGTTCGCGGTGTCGGGCTTTACCGACTCGCTGCGGGCCGAGCTGATCGCCGACAAGGTGCCGGTCGACCTGACCGTCGTGTACCTGCCCGCCGTCAACACGCCGCAGCCCGGCTGGGCGCGCAACCATACCGGCCGCGAGCAGGTGCTGCCCGACCCGCTGTTCGATCCCCGGCTGTGCGCCGAGGCGATCCTGTCGGCGATCGAGAAGCCGCAGCGTGAGATATGGGTCGGCCGCTCGACCTTCCAGATGGCGCTGGCCCAGGCGCTGGCCCCCGGCTTCGCCGATCGCCAGGCGAGCGGTTTCGCCGAGGATCAGCTGGCCGGGCCGATCGGTGAAAAGCCGGGCAATCTCGACGCGCCGGTGCCGGGTCCTGCCCGTATCGACGGCGACGCGACCGGCCGCGCCATCGACAATCGGCGCGAATTCTTCACCGCGCGCCAGCGCGACCTGTTCAAGGTCGGCGTCGCGGGCGGCATCGCCGGTGTCGGCGCGCTCGCCGCCCTGGGCCTGTCGCGCGCCCTCGGCCGACCGACCCGCTGAACGACAGGAGATGACGATGACCGACAGCGCCACCCAGACCCGCCGCCGCGAGATTGCGACCGAACATCTGCTGTTCAAGACGATGGAATATGTCGAGGCGCAGCATCCCGGCCTGCTCGACTTTCTGGAGGGCAGCCTGGATCATCTCGGCGATCCGGCGGACGGTGCGGACAAGGATGACGAAGCCGTGCGCGAGATCGCCCGGCGGATGATCGTGGGCGCACGCCGCGAGGGGCGCTGACCCTTCGCGATGGCGCTGCATTTCGTGGGCTTTCGCGGCGACGAATATGCCCGCGCCGTCCGCATCTTCGGCCCACCCGACTTCATCCATATCGGGTGGGACCGCTGGGCGCGGATGGACATGGCGCCCGGCGACATCGCGATATTCGCGAAGGGTACGGCGGAGGACGAGCCCTCCCCCTACAGCTTTCCCGACCTGCACGAAGGGTGACGCCCGTGCCATTCGCAATGCCGTTGGATGGCCTTACGACTCGCGCTGATCCCCGGCCAAGCCAGCAGCGCGCCGCGAACTGCGGCGCGGCACCAACCGGTCGAGCGCATCGGCATTGTCGCGCCCCCAGCCATAAAGCATCTCCACCGGCTCGACGAAACGCTGGCCCTGCTCCGTCAGGCGATACTCGACCATCGGCGGGATCGTGCTCTGGACATGGCGGGTCAACAGCCCGCTGACCTCCATGTCGCGGAGCGTTTGCGTCAGCATTTTCTTCGAAATGCCGGGCAGGCTGCGTTGCAGGACGCCGGTACGCGCCGCGCCGCCATGCCGGGCGTGGAGCGTGTGCAGCACCATGCTGGTCCATTTGGTCGCGAACAGTTCCAGCACGCGGCGCGGCGCGCAATCCTCGCGCCATTCCTCGTCGGGTGTTGCCGGTAGCATGGGTCTGTCTCCAGTGGTTACCAGATGGTGCCTGGGGGCCCAAATGGTGCCGTCTGGACGCGGTGTCCAGCCATGCCCAGCTAAGGGGCCGACATAGGAGGCTTTGATGGCGAAGACGGCATTGGTGGTGGGCGCAAGCGGGATCGTGGGCAGCGCGACGGCGGCGCTTCTGGTGGAACAGGGCTGGACGGTGCATGGCCTGGCCCGCCGCCCGACCGGACAGGCGGGCGTACAGCCGGTCGCCGCCGACCTTCAGGATGCGGACGCGACGGCCGCGGCACTGCGCGGGGTGAACCCGGACGCGGTCTTCATCACCACCTGGGCACGGCAGGACAGCGAGGCGGAAAATATCCGCGTCAACGCCGCGATGGTGCGCAACCTGCTCGACGGATTGCCCCGGCCGACCGGGCCGCGCCATGTCGCGCTGGTCACCGGCCTGAAGCATTATCTGGGGCCGTTCGAGGCCTATGGCAAAGGCATGCTGCCGCAGACGCCGTTCCGCGAGGAGCAGGGGCGGCTGGACGTCGAGAATTTCTATTATGGGCAAGAGGACGAAGTGTTCGCCGCCGCGAAGCGCGACGGCTTCACCTGGAGCGTGCACCGCCCGCATACGGTGATCGGCCTGGCGGTGGGCAATGCGATGAACATGGGCACCACGCTGGCGGTCTATGCCACGCTGTGCCGCGAGACGGGGCGGCCCTTCACCTTTCCAGGCTCGGCCATGCAGTGGTCCGGCCTGACCGACATGACCGATGCAGGCCAGCTCGCCCGCCATCTGCTCTGGGCGGCGGAAACCGAGGCGGCGCATGACGAGGCGTTCAACATCGTCAACGGCGACGTCTTTCGCTGGCAGTGGATGTGGGGCCGGATCGCCGAGTGGTTCGGCGTCGAGGCGGTGCCGTTCGATGGCGTCGTCCGCCCGCTGGAGCAGCAGATGGCAAGCGATGCGCCGCTTTGGCGCGAGATCGCCGCACGCGAGGGGCTGGCCGAACCCGACCTCGATCGCCTGGCCTCGCCCTGGCACACCGACGCCGATCTGGGCCGCCCGATCGAGGTGGTGACCGACATGTCGAAAAGCCGGAAGCTGGGTTTTACCGGCTATCAGCCGACCGACGACGCGTTCTTCGCGCTGTTTGAGCGGCTGCGCGCGGATCGCCTGATCCCCTGACGGCCGACATCAGACGCAACCGCCGCCGCGCCGCGCGACCAGGACGTGCCAGCGGGCGCGGCGGCGGACGGTACGCACCTGCCACGCCACCCCCGTCAGGCGCAGGAACCGCGCCTGGATGGCGGCGGCATGCTGGACGAAATCATAATAGTCGACCCGGTGATGCGCCAGGATCAGCCGCCCGCCCGGCCGTACGCTGGCGGCGACCTGCGCCGCGACCTGCCGCATCGCGTGCGGCGACAGGTAATACAGCAACTCGGCAATGACGACCGCGTCATAGGCCGGGCGTGGAAAGCCACCCGGCAGCACCAGCGGGATGGCCCGCGCGCGGGGCCAGGCGGCGATGGCCTGCGCGGTCAGGCGGGTGCCCTCGATCGTCCCTTCGGTCGCATCCAGCCGCCGCGCGCGCGGGGCGATCGCCCGACTGTTCGACCCGTTGCCGCTGGCGAGCTCCAGCACCCGGCCCAGCGGCCCTGCGCCCAGGCCATTCAGGATCGCGGCGCGTTTCACCCCCTCGTCATGGCTGGAAAAGGTGCGCCAGGGATCATCATCACCCGCGAACTTGTCGGCAAAGCCACTCAGGTCGATGGCACGCGTCACCGGCCCTCCACGAAGCGTTCGACCGGATGGGCAAAGACCGCCAATTCGTGCCGCGCGATCGCGAAGCCCTGCGGGTCGTCTCTGATCGCCCCCAACTGGGTTCGGTGCGCCGCGATCAGCGACCGCTTGGCCGCCGCGCCGCCGGGCAGCGATATGCAGCGGCAGCGATGCCCCATGGAGCGCTGCGGTGGCCAGACGCGATAGGCGAGCCGCCGCCCCGCGAACCGGAACCCCGCCAGCGCCGCGGCGACCGCGCGGTGGTCGGGATGTGCATCGCTCGCCGCCGGACCGACCAGCAGATCGATCCGCCCCAGCCGCCGCAGCCCCCGGTCCAGCCGCTGGTGGCAGCGGTCCTGCTGCGCGGGCAGGGCGCCATCGGGCAGGCGCAGGAACGTCACGTCGCGACGACCGACACGCAGACGGTGCAGCGCATGTCGGCTTTCCCGCTCCCGCGCCGCGATCAGGCGGCGTTGCGGCCAGGCGGCGCTGTCGGGGTGCGAGGCCGCACCGTCGCTGACCACGATCACCGCGACATGGCTCCCCTGTCGGCGCAGCGCGGCGATCAGCGCGGCGGCGCCGATCACCTCGTCATCGGGATGCGGCGCCACGACGACCGCGCGCGTCACCCCCGCAAGGCGCAACCTCATAAGGATGGCACCAGCAGGCCCTGCTCGACCGCGCGCCCGACCCGCAAGCGCTGCGCATCGGGGACCGGCTGGCGCAGATAGACCGTCAGGTCGCTCAGCAGGGCCGAGAGCGGATGCGCGGTGAACTGTCCCGCCAGCCCCACCGCCTCTCGGGCGGTCGCCATGGCGCGCTCGGCCGCATCGGCAACGCCAAGCCGGGCAGCGGCCACTTGCGCCAGCCGGGCTTCCTCCGGGGCCGTATCCTCGAACCAGAAATGCGCGGCGCGCCGAACGATCGCCGCCGCGCCATCGGCCAGCCCGAACAGTTCGGCCAGCCGTGCCGCCTGGAACGGATCGCCCGCGCGGCCCGTCGCGACCAGATGGTCGCGCGTCCGGTCGACGATCCCGGCGATGCCCCCGGCATGGACGGCCACGAAGCGCAGCGCCCCGCCGCTGAAAAAAGGCTCGCGCGCATAAACGCCCGGCGTGCCGATCCGGTCGTCCGCCTCGATCGCGGCGCGCTCCCATCGCACCTGATGCGTCTCGGATCGCTGCATCCCGGTCACCCGCCACCAGTCGAGATCGATGGCGGGGACGACCTGGTCGAGATCGAGCAGCAGCAGTTGCACGCCACCGGGGGTGTCGGCGGTGACCAGCGCATGGCTGAGCACCCCGGCCCCCGACGCATAGCTCTTGCCCCCGGTCAGGCTGCCTTCGTCCAGCCGCAAAGGCTCGCCCGGCAGCGCGGCATTCCACACGCCCAGCGTCGCGCCATGCGCCAGGGCGCGGCCCAGCCGATCGACCTGCGCGGCGGACCCATAGCGCCGGACGATCTGCACCGCATCGACATGCCCCTCCACCAGGCGGCCGAGCGGCAGGTCACGACGACCGATCTCGTATAACTGCCGCAGCAGTGCGACATAGGCCTCGGCCGTGGGCGGATCCCCGGCGGGCCGTTCCGCCCAGCCCGCCGCCGCGACGGTATCGCGCAAGGCGTCTGCCATGGCGTTCATGCCGCGATCTCGCACCCTTGGCCCTCCAATTCCGTCAACAATGCCTCGGCCTCCGACAGCGTGACCAACATGCCCGCGCCCGGCGGTGAAGGTACGACCCGCATCGCAAACGCCTGGGCATTGGGACAGTCGCGCGCGACGCCCAGAATATGATCCGGGGTCAGGCCCAGCCGATCGCCCAAGGCCGCGCGCACATCGACGCGGTCGATCGCGGCGAAGCCGGCCCGCGCCGCCGCCTGCCCGCGCCATTGCCACGATGCCTCGCGCGGATCGGCCAAGCGCGGCGGCTCCCCCTGGTCGAGCGCGCGCAACAGCCCGGCCAGCCCGCCCGCGATCCGCCCCTCGCGCCGGGACGAGGTTTCGACCAGCATCGCCCCGTCGCGCCGCACTCGCATCCCGGCACGCCCCGCATCGTCGAGCAACCGGGCATCCTCCCCCGATGACAGCGGCTGGATCCCGCCAAGCGCCCGATAGGCCGAGGCACGGATGGCGATATTGGCGCCGCCGCTGAAGTGATGCGTGTCGCACGCCTCCCAGGGCACGGGATCGACGATCCGGCGATGACGGTGCAGCCGGTCGTAATAGGCCTCGATCCGGCATTGCTGCGGATCGGCGGCGGCATCGCGGCGGACGATCCGCCCGGCCGCGACCTCCGCCCTGGCGAGCGCCGAAATCCCTGCGGCGATCCAGTCGCGCCCCGGCTGGCTGTCGGCATCGGTCGTGAACAATGCCCCTTCGCCGCCTGCGAGCAGATCGAGCCCCATGGCCAGCGCCGCGCGCCGGGCCGCCCCGGCATTGGGCGTGCCCCGGTCCCCGCCCCGCGCCACGATCAGCCGAAAGTTCAGGCTGGACGCCAGCCGGTCGAGCAGCGCCCCGCTGCCGTCGCGGCAATCGTCGAGATAGAGGCAGAGGCTCAGCCTGTCGCGCTCGACCGAAAGCGCGGCGATCGCCGACAGCAATCCGGGCAGCATCGCCACCTCGTCACGGGCGGGGACGCAAATGACCACGGGTGCCTTGTCGAACAGAACGTCGAACAGAACCGTCCTCCCCGAGCATCATGGTCCGGGCGCGAAAATCCGCCGCAGCCGTCGATCGATACCGATCATCGCACAAAGTGTAGGCGAAGCAGCGCACAAAGACCTTGATCAATATCAACCATTTAGTTGCCGGGCGATTGGCCGATCCGCGCGTTGAAAGGGATAACCCATTCACGACGAAAGACAGCATCATGGCCAATAAGAAAAGCGCGCGCGCGGACGGCAAGATCGAGGGACAGGCCCCCGCCCCTGTCCTTCCTGCCGGGGCCGACCTGCCGACCCATTATGCCGAGGCGCAGGGCCATGGTGGCGAAACCCATCAGACGACGCAGGACGCCGAACGCACGCTGACCACCCAGCAGGGCATCCCCGTCGCCGACAACCAGAACAGCCTGCGTGCCGGCGAGCGCGGACCGACGCTGCTCGAAGACTTCATCCTGCGCGAAAAGATCTTCCACTTCGACCATGAGCGTATTCCCGAGCGCGTGGTCCATGCCCGTGGTTATGGCGCGCACGGCGTCTTCGAGCTGACCGACAGCCTGGCCGATCATACCCGCGCCGACGTGCTGAGCACGGTCGGGCAGCAGACCGAGGTTTTCGTCCGCTTCTCGACGGTGGCGGGCAACAAGGGGTCGATGGACCTGGCGCGCGACGTGCGCGGCTTTGCGGTCAAATTCTATACGAAGGAGGGCAACTGGGACATTGTCGGCAACAACATCCCCGTGTTCTTCATCCAGGACCCGATCAAGTTTCCCGACCTCGTCCATGCCGTGAAGCAGGAACCCGACCGCGCCTTTCCACAGGCGCAGTCGGCGCATGACAATTACTGGGACTTCGCTTCCTTAAGCCCCGAAGCGTGGCACATGGTCATGTGGCAGATGTCCGACCGGACCATCCCGCGCTCGTTCCGCACCATGGAGGGCTTCGGCGTGCACAGCTTCCGGCTGGTCAATGCCGAGGGCCAGTCGACCTTCGTCAAGTTCCACTGGAAGCCGCGCCAGGGCCTGCAATCGGTGCTGTGGAACGAGGCGGTCAAGATCAACGGCGCCGACCCCGATTTCCATCGCCGCGACCTGTGGACGGCGATCGAGGGCGGCGACTTTCCGCAATGGGACCTGGGTGTCCAGCTGTTCGACCAGGAAACCGCCGACCGGCTGCCCTTCGACCATCTCGATTCGACCAAGCTGATCCCCGAGGAAGACGTGCCCGTCCGCATCATCGGCACGCTGACCCTCAACCGCAATGTCGACAATTTCTTCGCCGCCACCGAACAGGTCGCCTTCTGCACCCAGAATATCGTCCCCGGCATCGACTTTTCGGACGATCCGCTGCTCCATGGGCGCAACTTCTCGTATCTCGATACGCAGCTGAAGCGGCTGGGCGGGCCGAACTTCACGCACATCCCGGTCAATGCGCCGCGCTGCCCGGTGATGAATTTCCAGCAGGACGGCCATATGGCGATGCACAACCCCAAGGGGCGCGCCAATTACGAGCCGAACAGCTGGGGCCCGGATGGCGGCCCGCGTGAAAATCCGACGATCGGCTATCGCAGCTTCCCCGCCGAGGTGCAGGGCACCAAGCAGCGTATCCGCGCCGAGACCTTTGCCGACCATTACAGCCAGGCGCGGCAGTTCTTCATCAGCCAGTTGCCCGTGGAGCAGAAGCATATCGGCGACGCGCTGGTGTTCGAACTGTCGAAGGTCGAGCGCGTCGACATCCGCGCCCGCGCCGTGTCGCATTTGCGCCTGATCGACGAGGGACTGGCCGCCACGGTGGCCGACGGGTTGGGCCTGGACCTGCCCGAACCGGCCAAGGCGGCGAAACCCACGCTCGACCTGCGCCCCTCGCCCAAGCTGAGCATCCTGTCCAACGGTCCGCAGGACTTCAAGGGACGCAAGATGGGCCTGCTGCTGACCGATGGCAGCAGCGCGGACCTGTTCGCCGCGCTGACCGCGGCGCTTCAGGCCGAAGGTGCGATCTGGGAAGTCGTCGCGCCCAAGATCGGCGGCGTCACCCTGGACGACGGGACGAAGGTGACCGCCAAGCAGAAGATCGATGGCGGCCCCTCGGTCCTGTACGATGCGGTCGCGGTCCTGCCTTCGGAGGAAGGGGCGGCGCTTCTGGCGCGCGATGCCACCGCCAAGGACTTCGTTGCCGACGCCTTCGCCCATGCCAAGTTCATCGGTCACAGCGCGGCGGCCGCCACGCTGTTCGACGCGGCGGGCGTGACGGCGCGCGACGACGGCTTCGTGCCCCTGGCCAAGGGCAAGGATGCCAAGGCGTTCGTTACCCAGTGCCGCGCCTTGCGCTTCTGGGCACGTGAGCCGGGCGTCGACCTCGACGCCGCCCCGGCCCCCGCCATGGCCTGAGGCGGCAGCGCCCCTCCCCGCACCGATCCCGGATCGACGGTGTGGGGAGGGGCGCGATTGCACGTCCTGCATTTACGTTTGCGCGTTTTGCCGGGAGGCGAACCGCGCGCCTTTGCGTTCTACAGCTACTCTCGGGGCGCTGGCCCGCAATGGATGGACGTGGATTTCATGAGCAAGACGATCGCCGACCTGCTGCACGATACGCTGTTGGAAGCGGGGGTGGAGCGCATCTGGGGTGTGACCGGCGACAGCCTCAATGCCTTCAACGACAGCCTGCGCCGCTCGGGCAAGATCGACTGGATGCATGTCCGCAACGAGGAAGCGGGCGCTTTCGCCGCCGGTGCCGAGGCCGCCGCGACCGGCGCGCTGGCGGTATGCGCGGGCAGTTGCGGGCCGGGCAACCTGCACCTCATCAACGGGCTGTACGATTGTCACCGCAACCATGTGCCCGTGCTGGCGATCGCCGCGCATATCCCGTCGAGCGAGATCGGGCTCAACTATTTCCAGGAAACCCACCCCACCGAGCTGTTCCGCGAGTGCAGCCATTTCTGCGAGATGGTGCAGGACGCGCGCCAGATGCCCGAGCTGCTCCACCGCGCGATCCGCACCGCGATCGGACAGCGCGGCGTGGCGGTGCTGGTGATCCCCGGCGACGTGGCGCTGCAAAAGGCCCCCGATACGCGCGCCGTTCCCTTCCCCGCGCTCGCCACGCCCCGGCTGGTGCCCGACGAGGCTGCGCTGCGCCAGGTCGCCGACCTGGTCGACGGGTCGAAGGCGGTGACGCTGCTCTGCGGTTCGGGCACGGCGGGGGCGCATGACGAGGTGGTGGCGCTCGCCGCCGCGCTCAACGCGCCGATCGTCCACGCTTATCGCGGCAAGGAGTGGATCGAGTACGACAACCCCTATGACGTTGGCATGACCGGGCTGATCGGCTTCTCGTCGGGCTATCACGCGATGATGGAGTGCGACACGCTGCTGATGCTGGGCACCGATTTTCCCTATCGCAACTTCTACCCCGAAAAGGCCAAGGTGGTGCAGGTCGACCGCGATCCCGGTGCGCTGGGCCGCCGCGTGCCGCTCGACCTGGGTGTGGTCGCCGATGTGCGCGAATTCGCGCAGCGGCTGACCCCGCTGGTCCGCCCCGGTCGCGACGACCGGTTCCTGCAAAAGGCGCGCGCGCATTACCGCGACGCGCGCAAGGGCCTCGACGATCTGGCCACCCCGCGTGACGGCGAAAAGCCGCTTCACCCGCAATTCGTCGCCGCGACGGTCGACCGGATCGCCGCCGAGGATGCGGTCTTTACCGCCGATGTCGGTACACCCGCAGTGTGGGCGGCGCGCTATCTGAGGATGAACGGCAAGCGGCGGCTGATCGGTTCGTTCAACCATGGCTCGATGGCCAACGCACTGCCCCAGGCGCTGGGTGTGCAGGGCGCCTTCCCCCGGCGACAGGTCGTGTCGCTGTCGGGCGACGGGGGGCTGACCATGTTGATGGGCGACATGCTGACCGCCGTGCAGATGAACCTG
The DNA here is from genome assembly GCF_036663655.1 of Sphingomonas flavida. Taxonomy (NCBI): domain Bacteria; kingdom Pseudomonadati; phylum Pseudomonadota; class Alphaproteobacteria; order Sphingomonadales; family Sphingomonadaceae; genus Sphingomonas; species Sphingomonas flavida. The sequence goes on along the minus strand of NZ_JAXOJH010000022.1, from coordinate 6,996 downwards.
CCGATCAAGGTCGTCGTCTTCAACAACTCGACGCTCGGCTTTGTCGAGATGGAGCAGAAGGCGTCGGGCTATGTCGACGCCAATGTCTCGCTGAAAAATCCCGACTTCGGCGCCATCGCGCGCGAAATGGGCTATTTCGGCACCCGCGTCACCCGCTCCGACGCATTGGAGGCGGCGTTGCGCGAGGCGTTCGCGCATGACGGCCCGGCGCTGGTCGATGTCGTGACCGAAGGGCTGGAACTCATCATGCCGCCCAAGATCCAGGCCGAGCAGGCCAAGGGCTTCAGCCTCTATGCCGCCCGCGCGGTCCTGAGCGGGCGCGGTGACGAGGTGATCGAGCTGGCCAAGGCCAATCTGTTCCGCTGACGGGCGCGCGCCGGGTTCTCAAACGAGAATCCGGCTCGACGTTGGATTCCCGGTATGATGTGGCAGTTGAACCGGCCGCGAGCTGGTGAACACTGGCACATTGTACCGGATGAATGGCGGAGCGGGAGTCCTCATAACTGTTGTCCCGGCTGATTCATCGCCGTTCGGATAAGCCCCTGTTTCCCTAGGCGGTAGGCCAGCCGCTCGTTCGCGTCTGATCGTTGACGTTCACGCAGAGTTGGGCAAGAATGTGGGTTCTTGTGTGGGGTCTGAGTGAATGGGTAAGCTGACTGCGTTGGCCGTGAAGGCCGCGAAAGAGCCGGGTCGCTACGTCGATGGACAGGGCCTGATGCTGGTTGTGAAGCCGAGCGGCGCGCGATCGTGGCAGCTTCGCGTCCAGGTGGACGGACGGCGGCGCGACATAGGGCTGGGGTCAGCCTCCACGCTCAGCTTGTCGGAAGCGCGAGAGAAGGCACTGGAAACCCGCAAGCTGATCCGCACCGGTGTTGACCCGGTTGAGGCAAGGCGATCAGCAAAGCAGCCCGCAGCCGCCGCGCGCACGTTCAAGGAGACAGCCGAGGCTTTGCACCTCGAACGTGCAGGCGACTGGAAGAACGTGAAGCACCGCGGACAGTGGATCACCACGCTACGGACCTATGCCTTCCCTGCAATTGGAGACGTGCCAGTCGCGAAGGTGGCAGGGCCAGCGATCCGCGACCTGTTGGTCCCCATTTGGCAATCCAAGCCGGAGACGGCACGGCGGGTATTGCAGCGGATCGGCACCGTACTTGATTGGGCGCACTCGACGGGTGAGCGCGACAGCGAAGCACCGATGCGCTCGATCCGGGCGGGTCTGCCGCGACAGACGAAGCAGGCCGAGCATTTCGAGTCCCTTCCCTATGCCGATGTACCGTCACTGATGGCGAAGCTGCGAGAGGCGGACACAGCGGGACGGCTGGCACTTCGCTTCCTGATCCTGACGGCGGCGCGATCGGGTGAGGTGCGGGGCGCGACGTGGGAGGAAGTCGACCTGACGCGCGGGCTATGGTCCATCCCTGCTACCCGGATGAAGGCTAAGCGCGCCCACGTCGTGCCGCTGTCCGCCGCCGCCGTGGAGGTGCTGGAAACGACGAAGGCGTTGCGCGCCGGTGTAGAGCAAGAGCCGATCTTCCCCGGCATCAAGCGCCAGCCGCTCAGCGACATGACGCTGACGAAGGTGCTGCGTACCGCCGTCGATGGATCGTGGACCGTTCACGGCTTCCGATCCAGCTTCCGCGACTGGACGGCGGAATGCACCGACGTTCCGCGTGAGGTAGCGGAGGAAGCTTTGGCCCACGTTCTCACGAACAAGGTGGAGGCGGCCTATCGCCGCACAAACTTCCTCGGCAAGCGGCGGTCGTTGATGGCCGATTGGGCTGCGTTCGTTGCACCACAAGGCTCGGTTTGCTCGAACGCGCAGGCAGCACCGGTGGATTAGGATTGTCACTCATACGCTTCGAGTTTGCTTGACCCACCATCCAACATCGGAAAGGTTCGTCAGCGACACCCGCGCCTGCAGGCGCTGGCTAATGTTAGATTATAGGGGATGAAAAGTTATGGCTATGAGGATCAGGCGGGTCGCGAGAGCGCCGCAAGAAGCTGTAACAGCTCGTCGCCTCTCGTCCTTTCGAGTGGCCGGCTTATTCGGTTCTTACGACTACTATATACCAATAAACACAGATGAAAGAATCACGGCGATCATTGCGCCTAATGGCTATGGGAAGACGCTGTGCCTTAGGATGATTGACTCACTTTTTTCAGGGCGTTGGTCAGTTTTTGTCGAATATAAATTTGCCGATGTTGAATTCGTTTTTACCGACGGATCGCGCATTCTGATAAATAAAGACAACAAGCGGGATGATCCTGATTTTACCACCGCCATCGGCATTAGAGTAACTGCAATTGCTCCTGATGGCGGCAAGTCTGCGCCTTGGCGTCCCCGCACCATTGATGGCAAAGTATCTTATCAGCTTGAGCGGTATCTGCCATTTCTGACTCGTATAGCTCCGAATATGTGGACGCACGATCATACCGGAGAAGCTTATTCTCTTCAGCAGGTGGTCGAAAACTTTTCGGATAGTATTCCCGCTCACATCACTGAAAGCATATTTGGAAAGGTACCAGCCGCTGTAGCGGCTTTGATTGATAAGATCGACTGCCACCTTATCGAAACGCAGCGCCTACTAGTAATGCATAAGATGAGCGATAGTCGAGAGTTTAGAATAGGCGGTCGTCGGCCCGCACCAGCGCTTGCAATTAGCAAAAAGGCTCAAACTCTAAAAACAGTGATCGGTGATCAGCTTACCGCCTACGCTGCATTATCTCAGTCCCTCGACCGTTCATTTCCGCGGCGGGTTATATCACAGACCTCTTCTATTCCTGAGGATCAGCTCAAGACTAAGTTAGATGTCTTGGATGAGAAACGTCAACGCCTCATGGCCGCTGGCATCTTAGATACGGAGGCTGACGACCCTGTGTCGTTTCCCTCTGGCCCAATGGAGCCGGCGATATCCCGCGTCTTAAGCGTTTATGCAGACGACACTGAAGAAAAGCTTGGTTCTCTTTCTAAGCTCCTCTCTAGGATTTCGCTATTCAGAGAGCTGGTGAACGAGCGTTTTGTGACTAAGGACGTGCACGTAAACAGAGAAAATGGGATTGATGTTTCTTTCAATGGAAGCCCAGTCCCCCTTGAAAAACTATCGTCTGGTGAGCAACACCAGCTTGTCTTATTTTTTGAGTTGCTTTTTGAAATTGATGAAAACTCCCTCATCCTCATTGATGAACCGGAACTCTCACTACACGTTTCGTGGCAGAAGAAATTTATTTCTGACTTAAAGAAGATCATCAATCTTAACAAGTTCGATACTATTCTCGCAACACACTCCCCACAGCTTATCGGAAGATGGCAGAGTCTAGTGGTCGAACTCGGCGATGTCGATGAGGATGACACTTACGAAATTAGCATGAATGACGAAGGCGTTCCTCTGTGAAGTCTATCACTAAATATATTGATGGCTGGGATATAGCTCAGGAAGTCAGGCTAGAGAGAAAGGTGCACAAAGGGGCATTTTTGTTTGTTGAGGGTGATACTGATTATAAAAGAATTAGAAAGTTTATTGACGAAGTTAATTGCTCCGTCGTTGTTTGTTTCGGCAGAGACAATCTTGAGGAAGCTATCGACCTACTTGAAGATGAGGGTTTTCCGGGCATACTCGGACTTGCAGATGCAGACTTTGATCGCTGTGGCTGGGGTAACCCGTCGACGGCCGACAACATCATATATTCTGTTTCTCATGATTTCGATTTAGATTGGATGACCGCTAGCGTTATTGCGGCCTACTTGGGAGAGTTCGGGGATAGCCAAAAGATTGAGGCTCTCGGAGGATCGGCAGCAGTTTTAGAGATCGCAAAGAGAAGGCTTGAACCGCTATCCATTTTGAGAAGCCTAAACCAGAGGGGCATAATCAGAATGAAGCTTTCAGATGTAGACATCGCAGCTGCTTACAATGGCCAAAATATCGACGTATCTGTGCTCGTGGCCAACATTTCGAGGGGTATAAATTCGACTCAGCCGGCAAGAACTGCGCTTGAACAAAGGATCGCATCAGAGATGGGGCAGGCCCGACTCTGGGATCAGTTCACAAACGGACATGATACGTGCGGAATGCTCGGTATAATGCTCAGGTCAGAAATAGGCTCACGCAGAGATTCAAACACCTATGATAGAGAAATCGCCGCCCACGTACGCCTGACGTATTCCATAAATGAATTTTGCAGCTCGCAATTGAGAAGGGATATAGAAAGCTGGGAACGAACCAACACCCCTTATAAGATCCTTTTGGTAAATTGCTCCGCAGTCAGGACTGCTATGGTAAACTAGAGAGCCGCTGTGGGAATCTGACTATCAACACGGGCAAGAAGGAAGCTGCTTTAGACCACCCAATAGACAACGGGTCACCGACGGCAGCTTTCTAGTTTTTCGATCTGCTCCTTCGCGCCGACCGTTATGCCGATGAACTTGCGGAGCCACAGCTTCACGCGGCGCTGGCTTCCTTCGTCCACCACGTCGACCAGCAAGTCGCGGTCGCCTTCCGTGGTGTAGGACATGCCGCGTTCGATTGGCATGGCGACGATCTTCGCGGAGAGCGTGCCAGCCCATCGCGATCCAAGGCAGCTTTGCAGGTCAGGAAGGCTCCGGCTCGACGTGGCCTCCCAACGCGGCGGGCGCTTGCGCCATTGGTCGGCGGTTGCGTTGACGATCATGGGCGCGCTCAGGGCCAGAGCGATGACGGCGAACGATTTGGTTTTCGGCATGTGCCTCACTCCCTTGATGTGTGAGGCGACCGGCGGAGCCAGGTGTTCGTAACCCGCGCACGCAGTACGGGGCGCGGACGCCTTTGAGCCGGAGCCTTGGACATGCGCGCCCGCCACCCGGCCGAGAAGCTCGACCGGACTGCGTGTCATTGGGGTTACGACGCCCCGCGACCGGGACATACCAGTCGCGGGTTCTATGTGCCGGGTGGGGCGTGGAGGCGCAACGGTCATTCGCGGACATTCAGCCTCCACCACACGCCACCAAGCGCCCAACGTTGCTGACGACTTCTTCGCGGTGCTTCAGATGGATGCCCATCGCTCAACAACGATGGGACAATGACATGGAAAACCCCCGCTTTCTTCGAGAGGCTGACGCCGCCGCCTACCTTGGCCTTTCGCCCAAGACGCTCAGTCGCTGGCGATGGGCGCAGTGCGGCCCGACGTTCCGCCGCTTCGGCACCTCCATCCGCTATGCGATCGAAGACCTGGAGGCGTTCATTGCGAACGCGGAGGTGACGCGATGAGCGGGGCAGTCCTGCCCTCGCCGCCGCCGGGTGTGACGATGCGACCGTTCCGCATCGTTGCCCCGGACTTGGCCTCGCCCGAGTTTGAGGCGATCGCGACCCACCATTGTGACACGGTCCTCTGCGTTGGTCCTTTCGATGGCCGATCAGAGGCTAAGCTGTTCGGCTACAGCGAGGGATACGTCCGACACCAATTGAGGCCGCTTGTATTCGCCCGCAGCGATCGAGCGTACTTCTGTAGCGCGGATCATGGCGGCTACGTCATGCTTTGGCGTATAGCGGAAGGTCGCCCGCGTGGTGCCGGACGGGCGGACGATCCGCCCCGCAAGCTTGCCCATTGGGAAGCGTTGGAAGCCGGCGTTGCAATGATCCTCTGTCCTGAGCCGGATGACGATGCAATCGACGCCGCTATCAGCCGTGCCGCGAGGATGCGAGCGCAGGGCCGTGGACGCTTCCAGTTGTTCTTCGATAATGCCGGTGCGCTCTGGGTGACCAGACTGCCGGACACGCCGTGAGCGACAACTCCGAGAATATCTTCCGCTAACCAGCGGCGATCAACCCTCCCTCCATATACATTCACTTTCCTATTCTATTGCTCTTATATCATTCATATGGCTACAAGAATTATTAATAAATACATCTTCACTTCTTATTTAAGAGCAATGGTTTAGGAAAATGAATTGTGATGGAGGGAGGGTAGCGCCCAAAAGGAAATGACATGGGACGCCCTAGCCCCTACCTCCACATCAAGAACCTCCCCATCGGCGGCGAAGCCACCGAACGGCCCGAAACTGGCGAAACACCGGAAAAGGCGCTGAAACGCCTGAAGGATCGCTTCGCGAAGTACGCAAAAGAGGGCCTTCACTTCCGCGCCAAGATCGACGGCGACGTCATCCGCGTGCAGCGCACGCGAGAGGGACACAACACCAAGGTCGGCGACTGGCTGATGATGAAAGCAGGCGACCGCCTGTTGCTCAAAACTAGCCCGACGCCTGCCGATATCAAGAAGGCTCGTGGCTCATGCGACTACATGGCGACGCGCGAATGGAACAAGATAAAGCATCTTTCACTGGCCGAACGCCATTACCAGCGAATTAGATCAGCCTCTTGGAGTATCACCCCGGATCGGCAGGGGCGTCTCGTGGTCGAGTGCTGGACTGACGTTGATGGCAAGGAGATCGACAACACGCTGGGAGATGCGGCACCGCTGCGGACCCTCTGGACAGGCGAGTGGCCGTAAAACGAGAAGTTACCCGGTAAAGCCGCCGATAAGCCGTTCCCGTTGGTGCTGCGTCGAATACATGGGTCTGCGGAGGTCAACGTATGAACCAAGAAGTTACCCACCCTGCGCCGCCGCGATTGTCCTACAGCGTAGCGGAGGCGTCTCGCGCCACCGGCATAGGCCGCACAACCCTTTACAAGCTAATGAGCGACGGATTGCTATCGTCCGTGAAGATCGGCAACCGCCGCCTCATCCCAGCATCGGCGCTGCAAGCGATCCTCCAAGCCGCCTAGGAAGATCGTACAGCGCCGTTCGCCCCTTGCCGGTGTCTGCGTCCATGCCGCCGCCGATTGCCGCTCCTGAAGATTCCTAGTCCGTTTTAAGGCATGGTCGGCCGGACGCTTGCATCGCCTCGCTAGAGCGGTTTTCAGCCGAATTGAATCATCGGGGCTTCACATGACGGCCGTTTTCTGATTCACGATCCGTGCTGGGGAAGGAGGCTGGCGCGAATGGGTCGAGCTTTATCACGTG
>NZ_JAXOJH010000021.1:0-52775 GCF_036663655.1 Sphingomonas flavida | reverse complement strand
ACCAAAGATGGGCTTCGAGCCGATACCGAGCGATGTGATCGTTCTACCCGCTGGAGACCTTGTCGGCGCGGTGAGCGAGCTCAAAGCGCTGCTCGACGGTAACGGCAGGTAACCACCATAATCAGACATGCTGCGATCAGGGCACGGCCTATCAATTCCCTATTGTTTGTCGCAATCGCTCCAACGCGATCCCCGCTAGGTTCTGCGTCCGTTTGACATAACGCAGACGCAACCGCGCGGGACGGGGCAGGGCGGACCAGTGTTCGAAATAGGGGCGGCAGAGCGGTGGCACGCGCACCTTGCCGTTCGCTTGGGAAATGACGGCCAAGGCATCGCCTAGCAGGATCGCATCGCTGACGCCGCACTCGACCGCCAGGCGGGTCGCAGCAATCAGGGCCAGCCATTCGGCCTCCATCGCTGATCCCGGCCCCAGGTCGCGTTCGACATGCGCCTGTCCGCCAACCACCACCGCATATTCCATCCCGCCGGGGCGACAGCCGCCGTCGAAGAAGACCTTCACACCGCCCCGATGCTGCGCGCGACCGCCTCGGCGGTCTTGATGCCGTCGACCGCCGCCGACAGGATGCCGCCCGCATAGCCCGCGCCTTCGCCCGCCGGGTACAGGCCGTAGGTGTTCAGGCTGTGCCCGTCCTCGCCGCGCGTGAAGCGGACCGGGGACGAGGTGCGCGTCTCGACGCCGGTCATCACCACGTCGGGGTGGTCATATCCGGCGATCTGGCGACCGAAGACCGGGATCGCCTCGCGCATCGCCTCGATCGCGAAGTCGGGCAGGCATTCGGACAGGTCGGTCGGCGTCACGCCGGGGCGATAGGACGGCGTGACCGAGCCCAGGCTGGTCGAGGGCCGCTTGGCCAGGAAGTCGCCGACCCGCTGCGCCGGTGCCTTGTAGTTGGAGCCGCCCGCGACATAGGCGCGCTCCTCCCAATGGCGTTGCAGCGCCAGGCCCGCCAGCGGATCGCCGGGAAAGTCGCGCTCCGGGTCGATCGCCACCACGAAGCCCGAATTGGCGTTGCGTTCGTTGCGCGAATATTGGCTCATGCCGTTGGTCGCGACACGACCCTCTTCCGAGGTGGCGGCGACCACCGTGCCGCCCGGGCACATGCAGAAGCTGTAGACCGTCCGCCCATTCTGGCAGTGGTGCGAGATGTGATATTCGGCCGCGCCCAGGATCGGATGGCCCGCCTGATGCCCAAAGCGCGCCCGGTCGATCCAGCCCTGCGGATGCTCGATACGCACGCCGATCGAAAAGGGTTTGGCCTCGACATACACGCCCGCCGCCTGCAGCATCGCGAAGCTGTCGCGTGCGCTATGGCCGATGGCGAGGACGACATGGTCGGCCTCCAGATAGCCGCCGCCGTTCAGGTGCAGTCCGCGCACCCGGCGCTGGCCCGATCCGTCGGTTTCGACGTCCAGCCCGTCGACGCGGGTGGAGAAGCGGTACTCGCCGCCCAGTTCCTCGATGGTCGCGCGCATGCTCTCGACCATGGTGACCAGGCGGAAGGTGCCGATATGCGGATGCGCCTCGGTCAGGATCTCGGGCGGGGCCCCGGCCTTGACGAACTCGGTCAGCACCTTGCGGTTCAGGTGGCGCGGGTCCTTGATCCGGCTATAGAGCTTGCCGTCCGAAAAGGTGCCCGCCCCGCCTTCGCCATATTGGACGTTGGATTCGGGGTTGAGCACGCTGCGCCGCCACAGGCCCCAGGTGTCCTGCGTGCGCTCGCGCACCACCTTGCCGCGCTCCAGGACGATCGGGCGGTATCCCGCCTGCGCCAGCACCAAGGCGGCGAACAGGCCGCAAGGGCCCGCACCGATGACGACGGGGCGCTTGGCTCCGGCGGGTGGTGCGCTGGGCAGGTGATAGCGGGTGTCTGGCGTCTTCTGGATGTCGCGGTCGCGGCGGAACCGCTCCAGCACGGCGGCCTCGTTCTTCAGGTTCACATCGACCGAATAGACGAGTTGGATGTTGTTCTTGTCGCGCGCGTCATGCCCACGCCGGGCGACGACGAAGCGCACCAGTTCGCGCGGCGTCACCCGCAACCGGCGACAGATGGCGGCGGGCAGGGCCTCGTCCGCATGATGGAGAGGCAGTTTCAATTCACTGAGGCGGATCATCCCGTGCGCCATATAGAATTGCGCGCGCCCCCGCCATCACCCGCTTGGTCCACTTCGAAGCGTTACATCCCCATGGCGCGGGGCAACGGCGGCGCCGGCATTGCGGCCTCCGCCATGATTTCGGTCTGGAGCGTCGGCCAGCGGTCGGCGAACCAGTATTCGCCGCGTTCGGAGCGCAGGATCGGGTCGTCGCGGGTGGCGACATCCTGGGGCGGAATAAGCTGCTGGTCGGGCACGCTGAAAAAGGTGCGCACGATCGGCGTCGTCGGGCAATCGCCTTCGCGGACCACAAGGCCCAGCCGGTTGGAGTGGAGCCGGACCAGCGCACCGAAGGGCTGGATTTCCAGGCTGGCGATGAAGGCGCGCAGGATCTCGGGCGCGAAATGCCCTTCCCATCGCAGCATCTGGGCCAGTGCCTCGTGCGGCGACCAGGCGGGCTTGTACGAGCGGATCGAGGTGACCGCGTCATAGACGTCGCAGACCGCCGAGATGCGGACGAACAGGCTGAGCTCCTCGTCCTTCAGCCCATCGGGATAACCCGCACCGTCCATCCTTTCATGATGGTGGCGGCAGACGTCCAGGATGCGGGGGTCGAGATCGTCATTGTCGAGCAGGATGCCGTGGCCCAGGCCGGGGTGCATGCGAATGCGGACAAGCTCGTCGGAGGTCAGGCGGCCCGGCTTGTCGAGGATGGCCGGCTCGATCTGCATCTTGCCGATGTCGTGGAGCAGCCCCGCCATGCCCGCCACGCGAATATCGGCCTCGCTCATCCCGAGATGGCGCGCCAACCCCATCATCAGCGCACCGACCGCGACCGAGTGGATATAGGTATAGTGGTCCTGGTCCTTCATCCGGGTGACCGCCAGCATCGCGGCGGGGCCGGGGGTGATCGCCAGCGCGATCTCATCGACTGTCGGGGCCAGGTCGTCGAGACGGATCGCGCGACCCAACCGGGCCTGGCCGAACAGGGCCGAGATCGCCTCGGCTGCGCGGCTGGCGGTGTCGGCGGCCCGCTCGGTCTCGGTCTGGGGCTTGCGGCACCGGGGACGGATCATGGTGGCGACAGGCGCAGCCGGAACGGGTGCTTCGTCGGGGAGATCGCGGCTGGCGACCAGCGTCAGGCCACGCCCCTTCGTCAAGTCGATGGTGACATGCGGGACGGTCGCACGGATCTTGTCGCGATCGACGTCACGCACCAGCAGGAAGGATTTTCTCCAAAATGGGTTCTGCAGCCACCCGCAATGCAGCGTGTGGATGTACATGCCCCGCTCCACCTGGGTTCCGGCAATACGGAGAAACCGACCTGGATTAGACCTCTCTATCATAGACTTGGGATAGGACAGGACCCGTAAAATATTGATTGCACGGCGGAAGCCCACCACGGCCCGGCGGCTGCCATAACGCGCTGTAAAACGGCGTTATTGGCCATTTCGGACATAATGGGCGGCGTATTTTATTTTTTGCGGCCGAGCCGTGGCCCGCATTCGTGTCGCGGAACAGCGACCCATCCTTCTTTGACGCCAAGCTGTGAGAGTCATTATCACTTGCATTGACAATGCGATTGTCTCGCAATAGCGGCCGTGGGCGAAGGGGAAGCTTTATGTCACATTCGTTTATCGCCCTGTCGTGCGTCGGGTTCCTGGCCACGGCCCCCGGCACCGCGCTGGCCGAGACCGCGCCGCGCGCCGACAGCACCGCCGCGCGCGGACAGGACGCCACCGGCCAGCGCGACACCGTCGTCGTGACCGGGCAGCGCGCCACCGCCGCGACTCTGGAAAGCCCCAAGGCCACCGCGCCTTTGCTCGACACGCCGCAGACGATCACCGTGGTCAGCGAACAGACCATCCGGAAACAGAATCTCCAGACGCTGCGCGACGTGCTCCAGACGATACCGGGCATCACCTTCGGGGCGGGCGAAGGCGGCGGCGGTTACGGCGATTCGATCAACCTGCGCGGCTATTCGGCGAACAACGACGTCACCATCGACGGCATCCGCGACAGCGCGCAATACAGCCGCACCGACCCGTTCAACCTGCAACAGGTCGAGGTCTATAACGGCGCGAACAGCGTCTTCAACGGATCGGGATCGGTCGGCGGCACGATCAACCTGGTCTCCAAGGTGCCGACGCCCGAGACGCTGACCATCGTGCAGGGCTCGGTGGGCACCGACAATTATTATCGGGGCGCGATCGACAGCAATGTCCGCGTATCGGACCTGGTCGCGGTGCGCCTGAACGGCGCGTACCACCATAACGACGTGCCCGGCCGCGATGTCGAGAAGATGGAGCGCTGGGGCATCGCGCCCTCGGTCACGATCGGCATCGACGGGCCGACCAGCCTGACGCTGGCCTATGTCCATCAGGAAGACCGCAACACACCGGTCTATGGCATTCCGTGGTTCGACAATGGCGTGGTCGACGGCTTCGTACCGGGGGCGAAGCGCGACGCCTATTTCGGCATCGCCAATCTCGACCGGCAGGACAGCACGGTGGATCGCCTGACCGCGACCTTCCGCCATCAGATCGACGAGCATTGGAGCGTGCGCAACCTGACCCGCTGGCAGCAGGTGACGCAGTACAGTGTGACGAGCGCGCCGCAGGGCACTTTCTGCCTCGGCTCGACCGGGTTGCAGCCGATCACCGCGACGCCGGGCGCCAGCGTAGGCGCGGCGTGCCCGGCCAATGTGCCCGCCGGTTTCTACCTTCCCTCGGGGCCGCGCGGGCTGGTGCGCGATCAGCAGAACCAGATGCTGACCAACCAGATCGACCTGCGCCACGAAGCGGGCGCGAAGGGCGGGCTGCACAATGTGCTGAATGTCGGCATGTCGGGGATGATCGAGAATTACCGGCTGACCCAGGGTTCGCTGCTGCGCAACGCCAATGGCAGCGCGGTGTCGCCTTTGCCGCTGATCGCCATCGCCAGCCCGAACACCAACTATACCGGCCCGATCAACAGCACGATCACCGCCCAGTCGCGCAGCGAGACGCACAATCTGGCCGTCTATGCCTTCGACACGCTCGAACTGAACCGCTTCTTCGAGCTGAACGGCGGTGTCCGCTGGGAGTATCAGGAGGCGAATTTCCGCGCCCTGCCGCTCAACATCGTGCCGCCCGGCTCGACCCAGCTGACCGCGCTCCAGACCACGCCGCAGGTCAGCCGCGAAAAGCTGTTCTCGTGGCGCGCGGGCGGTGTCTTCCACCCGGTCGAGGCGGTCAGCCTCTATGCCAGCTATGGCAATGCCAAGACGCCGTCGTCCTCGACCGTTCGGCTTGGCTGTGGCGTGCCGTCGACCGCGACCGCCGCGAACCCGTGCGCCGTGGCCCCGGAAACCGCGAAGAATTACGAGGCGGGGGTCAAGGCCGGGCTGCTCGGTCGCAGGCTGGAGCTGACGGCGGCGGTCTTCCGCAACGAGCGGACCAATTACCGCGTCCCCTCCAACGACCCCGCACTGCCCGCCGGGCTCCAGGTGCTGGACGGACGCAGCCGGGTGGACGGCGTCGCGCTGGGCCTGTCGGGGGCGATCACCCCGGCCTGGACGATCTTCGCCAACTACACCTATCTCGACGGCAAGGTGCTGCAGAGCATCTCCAACCGCGACAAGGCGGCGGGCGTGGTCGATCCGCAGGCGGGCAGCCAGCTGATCCAGACGCCGAAGCATTCGGGCAGCCTGTTCACCACCTACAAGCTGCCCTTCGGCCTGGAGGTCGGATACGGCCTGACCTATCAGGGATCGTTCGCGACCAATGCGCCGGTGTTGCTCAACCGCACCCAGTACCGGGTCGACGATTACCTGATCCACCGGGCGTATCTGGCCTATACCATCGCGCAGCGTTGGACGTTGCAGCTGAACGTCCAGAACTTCACCGACGAGAAATACGCGACGGGCGTGCGCAACAACGTCAATGCGACGACGGGCGTAGTCACCGGCGGCTGGGCGATCCCGGGCGACCGGCGGCAGGCCACGCTGAGCCTGTTCACCAATTTCTGATCGGGTTAGCCTTCGTCGATGCTGATCGTCCTTCCCGATATCCTCGATCCCGCCGGGGTCGCCCAGGTCCGCCGCGTCATCGACGGCGCGCCCTGGGCCGACGGCAATGCCACATCCGGCCCGCAGGCGGCGCTCGCCAAGCGCAACGAGCAAATTCCCGAGGATTCGGGCGCGGCGGTCGAGGCGGGGCGGATGGTGCTGGATGCGCTGGGCCGGTCGCCGCTGTTCGTGGCCGCCGCCCTGCCGCTGAAGGTCTATCCGCCGCTGTTCAACCGCTATGCGGGCGGGCAGGCGTTCGACGTCCATGTCGACAATGCCGTACGGCTGAAGCGGGGCAGCGACTTCCGGATGCGCTCCGACCTGTCGCTGACCCTCTTCCTGGAGGACCCGGACGCCTATGACGGCGGCGAGCTGGTGGTCGAGGATTTGTACGGCGAACAGCGTGTGAAGCTGTCCGCCGGAAGCGCGGTCCTCTATCCCGCCTCCAGCCTGCACCGGGTCGAGCCCGTCACGCGGGGCACCCGAGTCGCCTCCTTCCTGTGGATCCAGTCGATGGTGCGCGACGATGGCGAGCGGCGCATCCTGTTCGACCTGGACCGCGCGGTGCAGCGGGTGGGCGCGGACAAGGGGCAGGGGGATCGCTCGGTGGTCGAGCTGACCGGCGTGTATCATAACCTGCTGCGCCGCTGGGCCGACGCATGACCGTCACGATCATGGCGAAACCGAAGAAGCGCAAATGGCGCAGCTGGTGGTTGAAGCAGTTCCACACCTGGCACTGGATCAGCGCGGCGGTGTCGCTGGTCGGCATGATGCTGTTCGCGATCACCGGGCTGACGCTGAACCATGCCGCCAGCATTTCCGCGAACCCCAGGACGGTGCAGAAGAGCGGCCTGCTCGCGCCCGGCCTGCGTCCCTTGCTGGCCAATCCCAAGGCGAATGATGCGCCCCTGCCGACGCGAGTCGCCGAGGCGGTGGAACGTGCCGTCGATCTCGACCCCGCCGGGCGTCCCGGCGAATGGTCGGACGGCGAGGTCTATGTCGCCATGCCGCGTCCCGGCGGCGATGCCTGGGTCAGCATCGACCGGACGAGCGGCGCGATCACGGCGGAGCGGACCGATCGCGGCTGGGTCTCGTACCTCAACGACCTGCACAAGGGGCGCAATGCGGGTGCCGCCTGGTTCTGGTTCATCGACGCCTTTGCGGTGGCGTGCATCATCTTCACCCTGACCGGGCTGCTGCTGCTTCAGATGCATGCGCGGCACCGTCCCTCGACCTGGCCGCTGGTGGCGGCGGGGTTGCTGATTCCGGCGGCGATCGCCGTCTTCTTCCTGCACTGATGGAGAATATCACGATGCGATCGACCGCTGTTTTCGCGCTGGGCGTGGTGGCGTTGCCGGGGGTGGCGAGCGCCGCGACGGTCAATGTCACCATCCCGAGGCTGAATGTCGCCGAGTATCACAAGCCTTATGTCGCGGTCTGGCTGGAGCCCGCGACCGGCGGTCCGGCGCGCACGCTGGCGGTGTGGTACGACGTCAAGAAGACGGGCGGCGAGCCGGGCACCAAATGGCTGGCCGACCTGCGCGCCTGGTGGCGGAAAGGTGGGCGGAGCATGGCGATGCCCGCCAACGGCGTCAGCGGCGCGACCCGTGCGCCCGGCACCCACGCCATTCCGCTGCCCGCCGACCTGAAGCCCGGCCAGTACGTCCTGAACGTCGAGGCCGCGCGCGAGACAGGCGGTCGCGAGCTGGTGCAGGTGCCGCTGACCGTGCCGAACCCGAACGGGCGCGGGGTGGGCAGCCATGAACTCGGCGCCGTGACCGTTTCGGCACGCTGACAAAAGGGGAGGACCGACATGAAGACCCATCGCCTCAAACTGCTGGCCGCCGCCGCGCTGCTGGCCATTCCCGGCCTCGCCTCGGCGCATCGCATGTGGCTGCTTCCCTCAGGCACGATCTTTTCGGGCACCGATAGCTGGGTGACGGTCGACAGCGCCGTGTCCAACGACCTGTTCTATGCCGACCACCAGCCCGGCCGGATCGAGATGGTGAAGGTCTGGCAGCCCGACGGCACGCCAGGCCGTATCCAGAACGGCGCGACGGGCCGCTATCGCTCGGTGTTCGACGTGCAGCTCGACAAGCCCGGCACCTGGAAGATCGGCAGCGAGATGTCGGGCATCATGGGCAGCTTCAAGGTCGACGGCGTCGAGAAGCGCGTCGGCGGACGCGGCGGCCCGCCGGGCCCCAACGGCGTGCGCCAGCCGCCGCTGACCGTCGCCGATATTCCCGCCAACGCCACCGACGTGACGCTGACCGAGACGAGCGCGCGCAACGAGATCTTCGTGACGGCGGGCGAGCCGACCCGCACCGTCCTGAAACCCACGGGCAAGGGGCTGGAGATCGATCCCGTCACCCACCCGGACGAGCTGGTCGCGGGCGAGGCCGCAAAGTTCCGCTTCCTGGTCGATGGCAAGCCCGCAGCCAATCTGAAGGTCACCATCGTCCCCGGCGGCAAGCGCTACCGCGATGCCGAGGGCGCGAAGGAGGTGACGACCGACGCACAAGGCGTGCTGAGCTATGCCTGGCCGACAGCGGGCATGTACTGGCTGAACGCGACCGCGACGGACGACAAGGCCACCGCGCCGCGCGCGACGCAGCGGCGGATGAGCTACACCACCACGCTGGAAGTGATGACGCCCTGAGCGCGACAGGAGTGCCCATGCGGATCATCCTGCCGCCCCGAATCGACCCAGATGCCGTGGCGTGCGGCGACCCGGCGGCGGTCGTCACGCTGGGTGGCGAGACGATGGGGACCATGTGGCGGGTGCTCTATGCCACCCGCGATGTACCTGCGGCGCAAGGCGTGGGTGCGGCTATTCAGGCGCGGCTGGACGATCTGGTCGCGCAGATGAGCCATTGGGCCCCCTTGTCCGTGCTGTCGCGCTTCAACCGCGCGGCACCGGATAGCTGGACCGCCCTGCCGCCCGATTTCGCGGCGGTGATCGACGCGGGCCTGCGTATCGCGGCGCTGAGCGACGGGGCATTCGACCCGGCGATCGGACAGCTGGTCGACCTGTGGGGACATGGCCCGAAGGGGCCGCAGCCGGTGCCCGACGCGGCGGCGGTCGACCGGGCCCGTCTGGCGAGCGGCTGGCGACGGCTGCGCTGGGATGCGGGGGCGGCGCGGCTGTGGCAGGCGGGGGGCGTCGCGCTCGACCTGTCGGGCATCGCCAAGGGCCATGCCGCCGATGCGGTCGCCGACCAGTTGGCGGCGCTGGGCCATCGCCATTGCCTGGTCGAGGTCGGCGGTGAGCTGGTCGGGCGGGGCATGCGGCCCGATGGCGATCCCTGGTGGGTCGATCTCGAAACCCCGCCGGGTGCCGACCTGGCCCCGATGCGCGTGGCGCTGCACCAGATGGCGGTGGCGGGCAGCGGCACCTATCGCAAGGGTGAGCATGGCCTCGACCCCCGCACCGGCTATCCGCCGACGAACGGGGTGATCGGCGTGCACGTCATCGCGTCGACCGCGATGCTCGCCGATGCGCTGGCGACGGCGGTGGCGGTTTCGTATCCCGACCTGTCGCCGCTGGCGCCGATGCAGGTCGCGGCGCGTATCCTGGTGCGCCGGGGCGATATGGTGGAAGAGGTAATGACGGAGCCGCTCAAGGCGATGCTCGGCTAAAAGACCATTCCTCCCCTGTAGGGGGGAGGAATGGAATCAGATCAGAACCGTCCGCGCAGCGTCACGCGGACATTGCGCGGCGCGCCGGGCATCGTCCACACATCGGCATAGCTGCTGGCGATGTAATAGGTGTCGAACAGGTTATCGAGGTCGAGCCGCACGTCGAAGCGCGGATTGACCGCCCAGGTCGCATCCACCCGCGCCACCGTATAGCCGGGCAGGCGATAGCCGCTGGCGAAGGGATCGCCGTTGCGTGCGCCCACATGCGTCACCCCGCCGCCGATCGTCACCGTGCTCAGCCGCTGATGCAGGTCGAGCGCCGCCAGATGCTTGGGCACGTTGGACAGCATCGTACCGATCAGCGCGGCGTTCTTGTCGTTGCGCACCGTCGCGTCGGTGAAGGTATAGGTGGCGGTGCCGGTCAGGCCGCTGGTCAGGCGCAGGTCGGCCACCGTCTCGACGCCCCGCGAGCGCTGGCGTCCGATCTGCGTCTTTACGAAGACGTCCGTGGCATTGGGGTTCAGCACGTTGCGCTTCGTCATGGTGAACAGCGCCGTCTGACCGGTCAGCGCGCCGCCGAACAGGCTGTACTTCGCACCCAGTTCGGTCGAGCTGCTGCGCTCGGCATCGAAGCTGCTGGTCCCGTCCGAGGGGTTGAGGCGCAGCGACTGGCCCCAGCTGGTGAAGAGCGAAAATTGCGGGCTGGCCGCCCAGGTCAGCGCGGCGCGCGGCGTGATGCCGCGATCGACCGTCTCCAGCACTAGATTGCCGCGCAGATAGTTGGTCATCGTCTCGCGGAAGCTGTTCCAGCGCGCGCCGATCAGCGCGGTGAAGTCGCCGAAGCGGATCAGGTCCTGCGCATAGATGCTCTCGCTGCGGAACGAGTGATGGCGGTCCTGGAACGGCGTCGGCAACGGCAGCGGCTGGCCATAGACGGGATCGAAGGCGTCGATGGTCAGGATCGGTGCGCCCGGCCGCCCGCGCGCCTGGTCCATGCGGAAGTCCATGCCGTGGCGCACCCGGTCTACCCCGACGCGGATGTCGTGCGACAGGCCCAGCCAGTCCGCCTTGGCGGTCAGCTCGACACGCGCGGTCAGGTCCTGCCAGCGGAAATCGTGGAAGCGCCGCGACCGGCCGATCGTCCGGCCATCGGCCTGAACGCCGCGCGCCCCGAAATCGACCTGGGTGGCATAGCCGGTGAGGAAGCCGTCACGGCTCGACAAACCGGCCTCCAACGAGATGCGGTCGTTCAGCGCGGCAAAGACGCTGCCCTGCTGCCACAACATGCGCTGGGTCATGCGGCCATCGGCGGGCTCGCCCAGGAACGTGTCGCGGTCCATCGCGCGCGCATCGCCCTTGATCGCCGCCACGCCGCGATCGAGCGGCGCGCGGTTGCGCATGAACTCGCCCTGATACAGGAAGCGCAGGTCCTGGGTCGGCGTGAACGACAGCGAAGGCGCGATCAGCAGCCGGTCGGTGTGGACATAATCGCGAAAGCTGTCGCCCTCCTCCGCCACGCCGATCAGTCGCGCCGACAGCGTGCTCGTCACCGGGCCGCTGATATCGCCGGTCGCGCGCACCCGGTTCCAGCTGCCATAGCTGAGCGAGGCCTCGCCCTGGCGGGTCGCGGTGGGGGCCTTGGTGACGATGTTGAGCGACCCGCCCGGCTCGCCCAGTCCCGACAGCGCGGCGGCGGCGCCCTTCAGGAATTCGAACCGCTCGACCGTCGCGACATCGACCGGTGCGTTGAAGCCCAGATTGCTGGTGAAGCGGTTGATGAGGATGTCCGGGCCGCTATTCTCGTTTCCGGCAAAGCCGCGGATCGCATATTTGTCCCACAGCCCGCCAAAGTCGTTCTGCCGCGACACGCCGCCCGCCAGGTCGATCGTGTCGTCCAGCCGAGTCGCGCCCACCCGGTCGATCAGCGCGCGGTCGATGACGCGCAGGGACTGCGGATAGCGGGTCGGGGGCGTGTCGGTGCCGGTGATGCTGGCATTGGCATCGCGCAGGCCCGTGACGACGACATCCGCCTGGGTCTGTTCGTCCGGTTGCTCCGCCGGCGCCGCCAGCGTCTGCGCGCCCGCCGTCTGGCCCATCGCCACCCCGGCCAGCAGCATCGCACGCCAGATCATCTTCGCCATTCAGAGCCCCCAATCGATTTCGGCGTGGCCAATATCGATAATGATAATAACTCTCAATCATAAACTGGCATGCTATTGGTGCGGGTGGTGTCACGGCCCTGCCATGTGGTGGCGTCATGGGGGTGGGCTGGAATGCGGGAAGGGTGATCGGAATGACGGTGCTGGGGCGGACGATCGGAGCGGTGGCGGTGCTGGCGGCGGGTCTGCTCGCCGCGCCGGGAGCGATGGCCGAGCCGTTGAAGGTCATGACCTTCAATGTTCGCTATGCCTCGGACGAGGGGGCGGAGCGCTGGGCGGTGCGGCGGCCGGTGATGGTCGAACTGATCCGCCGGGCTGCACCCGATGTGATCGGGACGCAGGAACTGCTCCAGCGCCAGGGTGACGACCTGACCCGCGCGCTGCCCGGCTATCGCTGGTTCGGGCGCGACCGGCGGGGCGGCCACGACAATGAGCATATGGGGATTTTCTATCGTCCCGATCGCCTGACCCTGATCGACCATGGCGACTTCTGGCTGTCCGACACGCCCGAGATCGTCGGCAGCCAGAGCTGGGGCACGGACCTGCCGCGCATGGCGAACTGGGCGGTGTTCGAGACGAAGGAAGCCAAGCCGCACCGCTTCCTGTTCCTCGACACGCATCTGGCGCACCGCGACGAGGATGCCGAAGCGCGCGACAAGGCGGCGGCGCTGATCCTCGCGCGACTGCCTGCGCTGGCGAAGGACCTGCCGGTGGTGGTCGCGGGCGACATGAACGCGCGGCCTGACACGGCGGCCTATCGCCGCCTTGCAGGCGCGCTGACCGATGCCTGGCCCGCCGCCGCGCGGCGCGAAGGGCCGGAGATGACCTTCCACGACTTTACCGGCACGCCCGACCGGCGGATCGACTATCTGTTCCTGCGGGGATTCAAGGCGGAAGCGATCGCGACCGATACCTATCATCGGGGCAAGACCTATCCGTCCGACCATTTCCCGATCCAGGCGGTGGTGTCGTTCAAGGACGAGCGCTGAAATCCCTCCCGTGCCGGAGAGGATCGTTTCCCGATAGCGTTATCATTTGGCCCCTCCTATGATCGCGACATGACCCTTGGCAGCGCGGAATCGTGCGCGTGCCGGGGATAGGAGAGGGATGACATGCGGATGGGGCATTCATGGTCCGGCGCCGGGCGGCGCCTGGGTTTGGCACTGTTGCTGGGCACCGCGGCGGCCTGGCCCGCGATGGCGGAGGCGCGGCCGCGCATCCTGACCCCGATGAGTACCCATGCCGTCCTTCAACGGGACCGCCCGATCGTTGTCGAGGGCACGGGGGATGCGGGCGAGGGCGTCACCGTGACGCTGGGCACCACCAGCGCCACCGCGACCGCCGATGCCAAGGGCCGCTGGCGCGCGACCCTGCCCGCCATGGCGGCGACCGCCGCCCCGCTGACCCTGACCGCCACGGGCAAGGACGGCACGGCCGACACGATGGACGACCTGCTGGTCGGCGATGTCTGGCTATGTTCGGGGCAGTCGAACATGGAATATCCGACCAAGCAGGCGCTGAACGGCGAAGGGCTGGTCGGCGGCGCGGCCAATGACCGCATCCGCCTGCTCGACGTGGCGCATCATGTCGGCCTGTCCGCCGACGAGCCGCTGGAGAAACGCCCCGTCTGGGCCGCCGCCTCACCCGCCAGCGTCGCCAATTTCTCGGCCGCCTGTTACCTGATGGTCAAGGACCTCGCCGCCAAGTCGGGCGTGCCGATGGGCGCGATTGATTCGAGCTGGGGCGGGACCAAGATCCTGCCCTGGATCGCCGCGACCGACGCGCGCAAGCTGCCCGGACTGTCCGCCGATGCCGACCTGCTGGCGCTCTATGCGCGCGACCATGCGGCGGGCCTGCGTGCGTTCGGCGATCGCTGGGGCGACTGGTGGCGCAAGGCCAGCGGCACGAAGCGCGGGCAGGAGCCGTGGAACGCGCCCGATCGCCTGAGCTGGACCCCGGTGCCCAAGTTCGGCCCGTGGGAGGAATGGGGCGTCCCGGCGCTCGCCGATTATAACGGCCTCATCTGGTTCCGGCAGGGTTTCGACCTGTCCACCGCGCCGACCGGCGACGGGGTGATCGAGCTGGCCGGGATCGACGAGCTCGATACGGTCTGGGTCAATGGCGTGGCGGTCGGTGCGACCTTCGGCTGGGGTGACTGGCGGCGCTACACGGTGCCGCGTTCGGCGCTGAGGAAGGGCCGCAACGAGATCGTCGTGGCCTTGGGCGACACCTATGGTCCGGGCGGGATGTTCGGTCCGGCCGATCACATCCAGTTCACCCCTGCGGGCGGCGCGCCGATTCCGCTCGGCACCGGCTGGCGCTACTCGGTCTACAAGGCGGGCGACCAGAGCTATCCGCGCAGCCCGTGGGAGAGCCATGCCGGGCTGGGCACGCTGTACAATGGCATGATCGCGCCGCTGGGGCCGATCGGGCTGAAGGGCGTGGCGTGGTATCAGGGCGAGTCGGATGTGGGGCGCGCCGATTATGGCGACCGTCTCGCATCGCTGATGACCGGATGGCGGCGCCAGTTCGACGACCCGAACCTGCCTTTCCTGATCGTCCAGCTCGCCAATTTCGGCGCGCCGCCGATCAAGATCGACGATAGCGGCTGGGCGGCCTTGCGCGAGACGCAGCGGCTGGCGGTGCTGCGCGATCCTCATGCCGCGCTGGCGACGACGATCGATATCGGCGTGCGCAACGACATCCACCCGGCCGACAAGAACGAACTGGCCAAGCGGCTGGTCTTTGCCGAACAGCATCTGATGGCGGGTGACCGTGCCAATGCCTCCGGGCCGATGATCGCCTCGGCGACGCGGGGCCAAGGTGAGGTGGTGCTGCGCTTCAACGGCGTGCAGGGCGCGCTTCACGCCTGGAGCGCCGCCGCGCCGATCGGGTTCGAGCTGTGCGATGCCATCATCTGCCGTTATGCCAATGCGACGGTGAATGGGGCCGAAGTGCGGCTGGCCGATGCGCGCCCCGGCGATGTGCGTGTCCGCTATGCCTGGGCCGATGCGCCAGTGGTCAATTTCTATGACGAAGCACCGCATCCGGTGGTGCCGTTCGAGATGGTGATTGCGGGGGACTGATCTCTACACCCTCACCCTTCCGGCGCTTCGCGCCTCCCTCCCTCTCCCAATGGGAGAGGGAAGGGGCCCGCCCGCAATAGCGGGTGGGAAGGGTGAGGGTCTTTCAACCAAGCCGGAAAAACTCCACCACCCGACCCGTTCCCTCGATTAGCGCCCTCAAAAGGCGCTTGAAATAAAATGTCATCCGGTTGAAAGATAGCAACGACCCGAGCGGAATCGGGCGAAGCGTTGAGGAGAGAGCATGGCCGTGCCGCCAGAAGGCATTTCGCGCGCCAACCTGGCCCCGTTGCAGTTGCACGTGCCCGAGCCGAAATTCCGGCCTGGCGACGCGGTCGACTTTGCCGGTGTCGAGGTTCCGCCCGCCGGTGCGCAACGCCGCCCGGACACCGCCGCGCCCGCCGACAGCTTCCACGAACTCAGCTATACGCTGATCCGCGTGCTGGATGACGAGGGTCGCGCCGTCGGCCCCTGGGACCCCAAGCTCTCGCCCGATGGCCTGCGCCGGATGCTCCGCCACATGGTGCTGCTCCGCGCCTTCGACGAGCGCATGTTCCGCGCGCAGCGCCAGGGCAAGACCAGCTTCTACATGAAGGCGCTGGGCGAGGAGGCGGTCGCCGTCGCCGCCGCCCATGCGCTGGATTACGAGGATATGTGCTTCCCTTCCTATCGCCAGCAGGGGCTGCTCATCGCGCGCGACTGGTCGCTGGTCGACATGATGAACCAGATCTATTCCAACAGCGCGGATCGGCTGGGCGGCAAGCAGCTGCCCATCATGTACTCGGCGAAGGAAGCGGGGTTCTTCTCGATCTCGGGCAACCTCACGACGCAATATCCGCAAGCCGTCGGCTGGGCGATGGCCTCGGCCGCCAAGGGCGACACCCGCATTGCGGCGGTGTGGTGCGGGGAAGGCTCGACGGCGGAGGGTGACTTCCACTCGGCCTGCACCTTCGCCGCCGTCTACCGCGCGCCGGTGGTGATGAACGTCGTCAACAACCAGTGGGCGATCTCCAGCTTCTCCGGCTTCGCGGGCGCGGAGGCGACGACCTTTGCCGCGCGTGCGATCGGCTATGGCATTGCGGGGCTTCGGGTCGACGGCAATGACGCGCTGGCCGTCTATGCCGCCACGCAGTGGGCGGCCGAGCGGGCGCGCACCAACCAGGGCGCGACGCTGATCGAGCATTTCACCTATCGCACCGAAGGCCACTCGACCTCCGACGATCCGACGCAATATCGCTCGGCAGGAGAGCCGACGGCCTGGCCGCTGGGCGATCCGATCCGGCGGTTGAAGGACCATCTGATCACACTGGGCGAATGGGACGAGGATGCCCATGCCACGCAGGACCGGGAAGTCGCCGAACAGGTCCGCGCCGCGCAGAAGGAGGCCGAGGCGAACGGTATCCTGGGCCACGGCCTGCACCAGCCGCTCGACAGCATGTTCGACGGCGTCTTCGAGGAAATGCCATGGCATCTGCGCGAGCAGCGTCAGCAGATGCTCGACGAGGAACAGGCGAGCGGACGGCCATGGGCACGGAAATGATGGGGGTTTTGCACCACCCCGGCGAAGGCCGGGGTCCAGTCGCCACGTCCTTGCGGTCGCAGGCTGTCGGGCGCCTCCCATCGTCTCGTAACTGGACCCCGGCCTTCGCCGGGGTGGAAGATAATCGATGAGCGATCTTAACACCGAAACCGCGCCCGAAGCGGGCGAAACCACCCGCATGAACATGATCCAGGCGATCAACTCCGCCATGGACGTGGTCATGGCGCGCGACCCGGATGTGGTCGTGATGGGCGAGGATGTCGGCTATTTCGGCGGCGTCTTCCGCGCGACCGCTGGCCTGCAGAAGAAATACGGCAAGACGCGCGTGTTCGACACGCCGATCACCGAATGCGGCATCATCGGCGTCGCGGTCGGCATGGGTGCGTATGGCCTGCGCCCCGTCCCCGAGATTCAGTTCGCAGACTATATCTATCCCGCGCTCGATCAGCTCGTGTCGGAGGCGGCGCGGCTGCGCTACCGTTCGGCGGGAGAGTTCACCGCGCCAATCACGGTGCGCTCGCCGTTCGGCGGCGGCATCTTCGGCGGCCAGACGCACAGCCAGTCGCCGGAGGGCATCTTCACCCATGTCTCCGGCATCAAGACGGTTATCCCGGCGACCCCGTACGACGCCAAGGGCCTGTTGATCGCCGCCATCGAGGACAACGACCCCGTCCTCTTTTTCGAACCCAAGCGTATCTATAACGGCCCGTTCAACGGCCATTGGGATCGCCCGGCCGAGAACTGGTCGAAGCATCCCGGCGGCGAGGTGCCGACCGGATATTACAAGATTCCGCTGGGCAAGGCGGCGACGGTCCGTGCGGGCGAGGCGGTGACGATCCTGTGCTACGGCACGATGGTCCATGTCGTGGCCGCCGTCGTCGCCGATATGGGCGTCGATGCCGAGATCATCGACCTGCGCACGCTGATCCCCCTCGATATCGAGGCGATCGAGGAATCGGTCAGGAAGACCGGTCGCTGCATGATCGTGCACGAGGCGACCCGGACGGCGGGCTTCGGCGCGGAGCTGTCCGCGCTGGTCCAGGAACGCTGTTTCTATCACCTCGAAGCGCCGATCGCGCGCGTGACCGGCTTCGACACGCCCTATCCCCACAGCCTGGAATGGGCCTATTTCCCTGGGCCGGTCCGTATCGGCCAGGCACTCAAGACCTTGTTGAAGGACGCCTGACATGGCTCGTTTCACCTTCCGCCTGCCCGATATCGCCGAAGGCATCTCCGAGGCCGAGATCGTCGCGTGGCACGTCAAGCTCGGCGACCGGGTCGAGGAGGACCAGTCGGTTGCCGACATGATGACCGACAAGGCGACGGTCGAGATGGAGTCGCCGGTGTCGGGCACGATCGTCGAGCTGGCGGGCGAGGTCGGCGACCAGGTGCCGATCGGCGCAGCGCTGATGGTGATCGAGACGGATGCGGTGGAAGAGGCCGTGTCACCCGCCGCGCAGGAAGCGGTACTCGAAGCCGAGAATCCCGGCGTTGAAGAAGCGCAAACTCCCTCTCCCCCTGTGGGAGAGGGGCGGGGTGAGGGGGAGCCGCAAGCGACGTCCCCCGTGGTCACCCCTCACCCCGACCCTCTCCCACAAGGGGAGAGGGAGCAGGAGAAGAAGGTTCTGGCCTCGCCCGCCGTCCGTGCGCGGGCGCAGGATCTGGGTGTCGATCTCGCCAGCGTGAAGCCTGCCGAGGGCGACCGCGTCCGTCACTCGGACCTCGACGCGTTCCTGCGTTATGGCTCGAGCCAGGGCTATACGCCTGCCCGTTCCCCCCGAGCCGACGAGCAGGTCCGCGTCATCGGCATGCGCCGCCGCATCGCCGAGAACATGGCCGCCTCCAAGCGGGCCATCCCGCACTTCACCTATGTCGAGGAAATCGACGTCACCGCGCTGGAGGAAACGCGCGCGCAACTGAATGCGGGGCGAGGCCATCGGCCCAAGCTGACGCTGCTGCCGCTGATGATCGTCGCCATCTGCAAGACGCTGCCCGACTTCCCGATGCTCAACGCACGCTATGACGACGAAGCGGGCGTGGTGAACCGTTCGGGCGCGGTGCATATGGGCATGGCAACGCAGACCCCGGCGGGGCTGATGGTGCCGGTGATCCGCAACGCCGAAAGCCGCAATGTCTGGCAGCTCGCCACCGAGATCGGCCGCCTGGCCGAAGCCGCCCGCGCGGGCAGCATCGCCGGCGGTGACATGGGCGGCGGCACGATCACCATCACCTCGCTCGGGCCGCTCGGTGGGATCGCGACCACGCCGGTGATCAACCGGCCCGAGGTCGCGATCATCGGGCCCAACCGTATCGTCGAGCGGCCGGTGTTCCGTTCGGACGGGCGCGGCGGCGAGACGATCGCACGGGCCAAGCTGATGAACCTGTCGATCAGCTGCGATCACCGGGTCGTCGATGGCTATGATGCGGCAAGCTATGTCCAGGCGTTGAAGCACTTGCTCGAGACGCCGGTGATGCTGTTCGCGGATTGAGGGATTCCCTTGGCCTTCGACTTCGCTCAGGCTGAACGGAGCGGGGCCCAAGATCCCGACAGCCGCTCACGCTGAGCGACGTCGAAGCGCACGCGTGAACCTATCCCTCACCCGCGCGTCCTGAACTCGAAGCAGGAGGATGCCATGCGCGGGATGTTGGCCGGATCGCTGGAAATGACGTCGGACGGGACGGTGCGTGGCATGGTCGGCGGCGACGTCATCGTCGCCTCTGGTGTCCATGCGACGATCAAGGGCATGGTCGCGGGCGACGTCATCGTCGAGCGCGGCGCGTCGGTGCGGATCACCGGCATGGTGTCGGGCCGGGTCGTCAATCTGGGCGGTGTGGTCGAGGTGAAGGGCATGGTCGCAGGCTGACGCGCGGCTTGCCATCGGCGCCCGGAGCGTCGACAGGGGCGGCATGACGACCGCTCGACCTGACGCCCGACATGCGCGCACCGGCCTGTTGCTGGGCATCGGCGCCTATGTCAGCTGGGGCGTATTGCCGCTCTATCTGAAGCTGTTGACGGGCGTGCCCGCGCTCCAGGTGCTGGCGCATCGCATCCTGTGGTCGCTCCTGCTGCTCGCGGTCGTCGTGCTGGTCATGCGACGCGGCAGGGCCATCGCGGTGGCGGCGCGTGGGCGAACCCTGTTGCTGCTATGCGCCAGTGCGGCGCTGATCGCGGTCAACTGGCTGATCTATATCTGGTCGGTCCAGAACAACCATGTGCTGGAAGCCAGCCTGGGCTATTTCATCAATCCGCTGGTCAACGTGATCCTGGGCGTCACGCTGCTGGGCGAGCGGATCCGGCGGGGGCAGGCGATCGCGGTCGGTATCGCGGGCGTCGGCGTGGCGGTGCTGGCGGTCAGCGGCGGCGGGGCGATCGGCATTTCGCTCGCGCTGGCGCTGTCGTTCGGCTTCTACGGTTTCGTGCGCAAGATCGCCGCGATCGACGCGCTGGGCGGGCTGACGGTCGAGACGCTGCTGCTCGCGGGGCCTGCGCTGTTCGTGCTGTTCCAGGCGAGCGGTAACGGCACGGCGGCGTTCGGGGTGGATCGGCATCTCGACATGCTGCTGATCCTGGCGGGCGCGGTGACGGCGGCGCCGCTGCTGATGTTCGCGGCGGCGGCCCGGCGGATGCGCTATGCGACGCTGGGCCTGCTGCAATATATCGCGCCGACCCTGCAATTCGCGCAGGCCGTGCTGCTGTTCGGCGAACCGTTGAAGCCGGTTCACATCGTCACCTTCGCGCTGATCTGGGTCGGGTGTGCGCTCTATGCCTTCGACAGCATAAGAGGAAGCCGGGCACAGGTCGCGACCGACTAACGCCGCGCGCTTTGCAGTTTCGCGACCGCGCGGCGCAGGACCCCGCGCGGCGCGATCCGCGTGCTGACGGCGGTCAGCCGGTTGAGCAGCCCCGATACCATCACCGCCTGTCCCCGCTCCAGCGCGGCCAGGCCATCGCGCACCACCTGTTCGGAGGTCCCGGCGAATCGCTCGAACAACGGCGTCTCGGCCATGCCCGCGACATCGGCGAACTCGGTTCTGGTCGGTCCGGGACACAGGGCGGTCACGGTCACGCCGCGCGCCTTCACCTCCTCGTGCAGCGCCTCCGAAAAGTGGAGCACGAACGCCTTGCTGGCATAATAGACCGCCATATACGGCCCCGGTTGAAAGGCGGCGGTCGATGCGACGTTCAGGACATGCCCTCGTCCGCGTGCCAGCATTGGCGGCAGCAGCGCATGGGTCAGCGTCACCAGCGCGCGGACGTTCAGGTCGATCATCCCCGTCTGCGTCGCCAGATCGCTCTCGGCAAAATCGCCCAGCGCGCCAAATCCGGCATTGTTGATCAGCGTGTCGACCGCAAACCCCTGGTCGCGCACTCCGTCGATCAGCGTCTTCACCCCCTCGGGCTGGCCCAGATCGGCGGGAACGACATGCACCTCGACGCCCGGCCGTTGCTCCAGCTCGCGGGCGAGTGCGGCCAGGCGGTCGGTCCGCCGCGCGGTCAGGATCAGCGTCACCGGTTTCTTGGCGAGCGCCCGGGCGAAATCGGCGCCCAGCCCGGCCGATGCGCCGGTGATCAATATGGTGTCGGGCATGGCCGCCTCCTGTCCGCGACGGGCCGCTATCCGTTCAGCCAGCCGCCGGTGAATCCTGCCCGTTGCAATCCCCGCCGCAGATGCGGGTTCCGTCGCATCGTCTTCCAGATCAGCCCGGTGCGGTGATTCTCGATCATCGCGACGATCGGTCCCTGGTCGATGCCCAGATAATCCTTGTCGACCCAGCCGATCCCGGCGACGATCTCGCCATGCTTCAACGGCTCGGCGGCGTTGGTCAGCGTCGGATTGAACGCATCGAGAAAGCCGTATTTGCCATAGATGCCCGCGCCGTAGCGATCGTGCATCGCCTTGACCGCGGGCATGACGATATCGGGGGCAAAGGCGATCGAGGCGGCGGCGGCGGTGGGGGCAAGCGTCCCGTCATCGCGTTCGCCCGGCCCGCGCGCCGAATAGCTGAAGAACTCACGCGGCACGCCGTCGATTTGCTGCGTGAAATCGCCGGGTCCGTCACAGGCGGTCAGTCCCCACACCTCCGCGCCATATCCCGCCCAGCGACCCGGATTGGCCATCGCATAGCGTTGCTGCGCATAGGTGGCGCGACGGCTGTTCTCGAAATAATCGATGCCCTTGGTCGCCATGTAATCGTCGCGAATGCCTTTGAAGTCGACCCAGACATGGCTGTACTGGTGGCCGAACAGCGGCGCGAATTGCAGATGCGGCTCGCCCCAGCGATCGCCCCAGCTCGGCTCGAACCGCCGGGTCCAGGATTGCCATGTGCCCTGGGGCAGCGGATGGGTGGGGGAGCCCAGCGCCAGCAGATAGAGCAGCATCCCCTCGTTATAGCTGTCCCAGTCGGACTTGATGAACCCGCTTTCGGGATGCCACCCCATCGACACGAACGGCGCGCGCGGGGTGATCCAGGTCCAGTCGACCGCGCCATAGACCTGGTCGACCAGCGCACGGATACGAACCTCGTCCGGGTGATCGCCGTCGAACCAGCTCTGCGCGAACAGCATGCCGCCCAGCAACAGCGC
Organism: Sphingomonas flavida; assembly: GCF_036663655.1. Taxonomy (NCBI): domain Bacteria; kingdom Pseudomonadati; phylum Pseudomonadota; class Alphaproteobacteria; order Sphingomonadales; family Sphingomonadaceae; genus Sphingomonas; species Sphingomonas flavida. The sequence continues at coordinate 30,610 of NZ_JAXOJH010000021.1, read as the reverse complement.
GGTGTCGATGGTCGACAGTTCGCACCGGGCGAAACGCTGCCCCTTGGTCACGCCCAGGAAGTGATAGAAGAAGCCCTTATAGCCGCTGAAGCCCGTCTCCCCCGGCCCCTGCGGCGCATCGGCGAAGAATGTCAGCGTGGTCAGCGTCCGCGCGCGCGCTTCCTCACGGGTGATCCAGCCATTGACGACACCGACCGGATAGGCGGTCAGCGCGAAACCGACCGCCGCGATCGAGGCGAAGGACGGGGTCGGCCAGCGATCGGGGGCCAGCCCGGTATCGGCGTCGGTCGTCTCCCAGAAAAAGCGGAAACTCCGCTCCTGAAGGTCGCGGATCAGATCGGGTTGAACCTGGGGTATGATGCGGGGGGCCGCGATCCGGCCGTGCGGCGGCCCGGCACATCCCGTCATCAGTGCGGCCAGGCTGAGCCCGCCCAGATTCAGGACCCGACGACGGTCGTACATCTTCTCTCCTTGCGTCCTTGCGCACCGGGCGGGCTTTCGATCCCGTCCCTGGTTTGGTCGCCAAGGGTAGCCGCAACGCCCCCCAGTGGGGAAGAGCAGGGCGGTAGGGGACTATTGCGACTGAGAAGTCGGAAAAGCGCAGCGATAACAGATGGATATCGGCGAAAAGCCGCCCCGCTGCGGCTCGGCGATTCTGGGGCCCGGGACAAATATATGTAACCGGTTACACGATCCGCCGCGATATGACGCGAATCACCACGCTTGGCACGGTGCCGATTCGGCGGTGGCGTTGATGGAAGGCGCGGATGGGAGGAATGGGGCGGCCCGCCTCCGGGCCGCCCGGCATCCTCTCCCGACACGGAACGATAGCCCGTACCCGATGTCATGCCCCGTCCTGTGTCCGGTCGGTGATTATGACATGGCAGCCGCTTACAGTGTCGCACGGGGGAGACTCAAGCATCCGTTCCTAGGGCCGCACGCTTGTTGGCGGCCTGTGTCTTTCGAGCAACGGGTATGGCGGCTGGTCAGCCGCCGCATAGCCGGTCTAAGAAGGCGGCATGACAGTGGAAATACATCACGACGGTCCGGTTGCGATCATGACGCTACGGAATCCCCCGAATAATCATCTGGGTACGGGAACCATTTCGATTCTGGCGGATGCGTTCGACGATGCCGATGCCGATCCTGCGGTACGTGCGATCCTGCTTCGGTCCGAAGGTCGGGTGTTCTGCGCAGGGGCCGATCTGGTCCATGCCAATCCGGTCGCCGATCCGTTGCCGCCGGGCGCCCGCAGTCCCTTCTACATGGCGGCGGCACGTCTATTCGGCGTGCAGACCCCGGTGGTCGTGGCGGTACAGGGTGCGGCGGTGGGGGCTGGCCTGGGGCTGGCGCTCGTTGCCGACTTTCGCATCGCGACGCCCGAGGCGCGCTTCGTGGCAAACTTCGTGCAGCTCGGGCTGCATCCCGGTTTCGGCATTTCGGCCGTGCTGGAGCGGGTGATCGGGCGTCAGCGCGCCGCGTTGATGCTGCTGACCGGACGGCGCATCCGGGGCGAAGAGGCGGAGCGCTGGGGGCTGGTCGACCAGCTGGTGTCGGCCGACGCGCTGGAGGCGACCGCGCTGTCCCTGGCGCAGGAAATCGCAGGCGCCGCGCCGCTGGCCGTGGCCGCCACCCGCCGGACGTTGCGCGGCGACCTGCGTGCGCTGGTCGAGGCGGCGACCGATCACGAACTGGCCGAACAGGCGGTGTTGATGCGGACCGAGGATTTCGCCGAAGGAGTCCGCGCGGTGACCGAACGGCGGCCCGGCCGGTTCGTGGGGCGGTAGGGGACGGCCGGAACGCTCGCTGGATGTGAGTGAAGCCTGCATCGGTGGGGTAAGGCGGCGCTATCCTCGGGGTGACGTTGACCCTTGGCCTTCGACTTCGCTCAGGCCGAACGGAGGGTGGGAAAGGGTGCTTAACCTGCGCGCCTTGCGCTGAATTCCCCGATCCGTCGGACGCTATCGACACTGGCGCCTAACTCCGTTCGGCCTGAGCGAAGTCGAAGGCCACGCCTCACCCGTGCGGCTAGGGGCCGCCTTCCTCAGCGGCGACACTCTGCCGCCAGCTCAGGCCCGCGCAGAATTCGCCCTCATTTCTCGCGGGCGGCCAACTCGGCCTGCCGCGCCGGGAGTGCCGCCAGGATCGCGCGGCGTTCTTCGGCGGGCTTGCTGCTCCAGTTCGAAATCTCGCGGATCGTGCGGGCGCAGCCCAGGCACCAGCCGGTGGCCTTGTCCATCGTGCAGACAAGGACGCACGGGCTGGCGAGGCTGGCCGGTTGCGGTTCGACGAAGCTGATGATGTCGAGCGACATGACGGGCGTCAGATGCCGAACGAGACTTTCAGGAAGTCCGGGATCGGGCCGTTCCAGCCGCCGTCATCGGGCAGTTCGTCGGACTGGCCACGACGACGATCGCGACCGCGGTCCCGATTCTGGTCACGGCCGTGTTCGCGACGCGGTTCGTCGGCTCGCGGCGGGCGCGGCTCCGCGAAGCGGGACGGCTCGCGGCGAGCCTCCTCGCGACGGGGTTCTTCGCTCCGGGTTTCTTCGCGACGCGCACGGGGTGCGCGGGTGCGGGGTGCTTCCTCGACCTCTTCGACCGGGGTCGGCGTCGTCTCGACCTCGGCTTCGGCCGCGCGTGGAGTGCGGTCGCGGCGCGTGCGGCGGGCGGGGCGTTCCTCTTCGGCCGGGGCGGGCAATTCGAGGCGGTCGATCTTCTGGCCGGTCAGCTTCTCGATATTCTCGAGATTCTCGGCATCATCGGGGGTGACGAAGGTATAGGCGATGCCCGTCGCGCCGCCACGGCCGGTACGGCCGATGCGGTGGACATAATCGTCCGGGTGCCAGGGCGCGTCGAAGTTGAACACATGGCTGACGCCCTTGATGTCCAGCCCGCGTGCCGCGACGTCCGAGGCGACCAGGATGTTGATGTCGCCGCGCTTGAACAGCTCCAGCTCGGCCAGGCGCTGCGGCTGTTCCATGTCGCCATGGATCTCGCCCGAGCGGAAGCCGTGTTGCTTGAGCGACTTGTTGAGCTCGCGCACCGTCGTCTTGCGGTTGCAGAAGATGATCGCGTTGCGAACCTCCTCCAGCGCCAACAACTGGCGCAGCCGCTTGCGCTTCTCGAACGACTGGGGCGCCACCGGCACCACGAACTGGGCGATGTTGATGTTGGTCGAGGCGGGACGCGCGACCTCGATCGTCTTGGGGTTCTGCAGGAACTTGTCGGCCAGCTTCTTGATCGGCGGCGGCATGGTCGCGGAAAACAGCAGGGTCTGGCGCTGCGTCGGCAGCTTGGTGCAAATTTCCTCGATATCGGGGATGAACCCCATGTCGAGCATCCGGTCCGCCTCGTCGATGACGAGCAGCGAGCAGCCGGTCAGCAGGATGTTGCCGCGCTGGAACAGGTCCATCAACCGGCCCGGCGTGGCGATCAGCACGTCTACGCCCTTTTCCAGTGCCTTGATCTGGTCGCCCATCGAGACGCCACCGATCAGCAGCGCCATGGAGAGCTTTTGACCCGCGCCGTACTTCTCGAAATTCTCGGCGACCTGCGCGGCCAGTTCGCGCGTCGGCTCCAGGATCAGGCTGCGTGGCATCCGTGCGCGGCTGCGGCCATGCGCCAGGACGTCGATCATCGGCAGCACGAAGGCAGCGGTCTTGCCCGTGCCCGTCTGGGCGATACCGATGATGTCGCGCATCATCAGCACGGAAGGAATGGCGGAGGCCTGAATCGGCGTCGGCTCGGTATAGCCGGCGTCGTTGACCGCCTTGAGAAGTTCGTCGGAGAGGCCGAGATCGGCAAAGCTCATGCAATTTTCCGGAATTTGGTGCGGAATGGGAATCGCCCCGCACGCGCCCAGCAACCTATGCCGCTTGCGGATTTGGCGGCGAATGTCAAGTTTTCCACATATGGAAGAGGTAGCGGGCAGGGCCGTTTCAGGCCGTGTCACCTGTTTGCGCCCCTCCCGCAGGCGGGAGGGGCGGGGGGGAGTCTCACCGAGGGCATCGCTCGTGGCTTTTCCCTCCCCCATCCCCTCCTGCTTGCGGGAGGGTCGTGCTTGCGAACAGGTCGAGATGCTCTTGAAACATCGGCTGCACTGTCAGCGGGCGGGGACCAGCGACCGGAACCGTTCGATCTCACAGGTGCGGCCCGCGCGCGTGCGGATCGGGTCACGTTGGGCGCAGATCTGTCCGTCCGGGCCGGGGCGGATATAGAAGCTGGAATAATAGTCGATCTGCCGACACGCCCGGGCCAGCCGGGCGCGGACCCGCTTGCCGCCGGCCAGCACGATATCGACCGCGCCCTCCTCGGCGGGCAGCGCGCCCGCCAGTTGCTGCGCCGGGATGCAGCGCGGCCCTTTGCGTTCGCGCCAGCGCGTCGGCGCGGGCAGCGGCACGGAGCGGGGAACGCGGATCACGACATGCTCGCGCACGATGACCTGGGTATGGCGAACCATCGGAATCGGATCCGCCGCGCCCAGCAGGGCGGGCGACGTCAGCGTCATCAGGGCGATGGCGGCAAGGTTTCGATGGCGGCGCAGCATGTCAGCGGGTTCCCATCATAGGGGCGATGATTGAACGCTTTATGAACCTGGCCTAGTCGACCCGGTCATGAACCCCGCACAGACCGCCTTGCTGGACGCGCTTCGGCCCATTCTGGGTGACAAGGGCATCGTCACCGACCCTGCGCTGATCGCACCATGGGAAATCGACTGGCGACGGCGCTTTTCAGGCCATGCGCCCGCGATCCTGGCGCCCGCCGACACGGGTCAGGTGCAGGCGGTGTTGCGCGCAGCGGCGGAGTACCGGGTGCCGCTGGTGCCGCAGGGAGGCAACAGCTCGATGGTCGGGGGAGCGACGCCGCCCGGGGATGGCTCGGCGCTGATCCTGTCGACGCGGCGCATGAACCGCATCCGGCGAATCGAATCGGATGCGGCAATGGTCGTGGCCGAGGCGGGCGTGATTCTCGCCGATCTTCAGGATGCCGCCGAGGGGGAGGGGGCACGCTTTCCGCTAACCCTGGGGGCAAAGGGCAATGCGACGGTCGGCGGGCTCGTCTCGACCAATGCGGGCGGCACGCAGGTGCTGCGCTTCGGCACGATGCGCGGGCTGACCCTGGGGGTCGAAGCGGTGCTGCCCGACGGCACGCTCCATGACGGGCTGTCGGCGTTGAAGAAGGACAATCGCGGCTATGATCTGGGCCAGTTGCTGATCGGCGCGGAGGGGACGCTGGGCATCGTCACCGCCGCCGCGCTGCGGCTGGCGCCGGGCATCGCGCGGTCGGCCACCGCCTGGGTCGGGCTGTCCGATCCGGCGGCGGGGCTAACGCTGCTGCGCCGGTTGCAGGCGGCAAGCGACATGATCGAGAGTTTCGAGATCATGCCCGCCGAAAGCCTGGCCGCCGCCGTCGCGCACCTGCCCGGCGCGCGTCGCCCGCTGGATGGCACGCATCCCTGGCACATCCTGATCGAGGCGGTGACCGGCGATCCGCAGGCGGACCCGGCCGCGATGCTGGAGGCGCAACTGGCCCGCGCGATCGAGGACGGGGTCGTCGCCGATGCGGTGATCGCCGCGTCGCAGGCGCAGAGCGAGGCGTTCTGGCTGCTTCGCCATTCGCTGTCAGATGCCGAGCGCGCACTGGGCCCGGCGGTGCAGCATGATATCGCGGTGCCGGTCGATGCGATGCCGCGCTTCATGGTCGAGGCGGCGGCAACCTGCGACGCGCGCTTCCCCGGCACCCATGCCTCCGGCTTCGGGCATCTGGGCGACGGCAATATCCATTTCCACGTCCGCGCCGCCCCCGGCACCGACCGCGACCGTTTCTATGCCGAGGAGGCGGGCGTCATCACGCGCTTCGTCCACGACCTGGTCATGGCGGCGGGCGGCACCATTTCGGCCGAGCACGGCATCGGCCAGATGAAGCGCGACGAACTCGCCCGCCTGTCCCCGGAGCGGGTCGCGGCGATCCGCGCCATCAAGACGGCGCTCGATCCGCACGGTCTGTTCAATCCGGGAAAGCTCGTCGCTTGCGCATGACGCGCTAGGCCCATAGACACGTGGCCAGAACATGCGGCCGGGGGGCTCGCATGGTTCCGGTTTTTTGGAGAACATCATGGCGAGCGCGCCGTCCCTTCCGCTTTTCTACAACGGCCTGGAGCCGCTTTCGAGCGAGGCTCATGCCAATTACAAGGTCCGTCCGCAGGAGACGGCACCGTTCCTGGTCGGGCAGCACGCGATCCCCGTGACCGTCGATGAATTCCCGCTGGTCCAGCGTTTCATGCCGATCGTCTTCTCGGTCGGCGACCAGCCGATCCCGCTGGCGCTGATGGGCCTGAACGAGGGTGTGAACGTCTTCGTCGACGACGAGGGCCGCCTTAGCGAGACGAACTTCTACGTCCCCGCCTATATCCGCCGCTATCCGTACATGCTGGCCAAGCTTCGCCCCGAGGCCGAAGAGCTGTCGCTGTGCTTCGACCCGACCTCGCCGACGATCGGCGCGTTCGACGATGGCGAGGCGCTGTTCGACGGCAACCAGCCGAGCGAGCTGACCAAGAACATCCTGCAGTTCAACGAATCGTTCGAACAGGCCGGTGCCCGCACCCAGAACTTCATGACCGAGCTGGCCGAGATGGGCCTGCTGATGGACGGCGAAGTCTCGATCCAGCCGGAAGGTGCGGACCAGCCCTTCATCTATCGCGGTTTCCAGATGATCAACGAGGAAAAGCTCGTCGACCTGCGTGGCGACCAGCTGCGCAAGATGAGCCAGTCGGGCATGCTCCCGCTGCTCTATGCGCATCTCTTCTCGCTCTCGCTGATGCGCGACATCTTCGCGCGCCAGGCGCAGCAGGGCAAGATGCCGCAGCCCCAGCTCCAGCCGCTGGGCTGATGTGATGCGCGGGCAGGCTACCTCCGGTCCGCGCTACAGCCGGGTCGCGATCGTCTTTCACTGGACGATCGCGGCCCTGGTCGTCGCCAATCTGGCCATCGGGCTGCTCCATGAGAGCCTGTTGCCCGGCACCATCCCGCTGCACAAGTCGATCGGCCTGACCGTGCTGGCGCTGACCGCCGCGCGGATCGTCTGGCGTCTGGGGCACCGCCCGCCGCCGCTTCCCGCCGAAGTCCCTGCCTGGGCCCGTGGCAGCGCCCATGCGCTGCACGCCACCCTCTACCTCCTGATGATCGCCATGCCGATGACCGGCTGGGCGATGGGATCGGGCCGCGACGTGCCAAGCCCCGTCAGCTGGTTCGGCCTGTTCGACGTGCCGCCCCTGCCGATCGGCAAGGCCGCCGGCCGGTTCGGGCACGAAGCGCATGAGATCCTTGGCTGGGTCATGCTGGCGCTGGTCGTGATCCACGTCGCGGCGGCGTTGCGCCATCATTTCCTGCTACGCGATGGCCTGCTCGCGCGGATGGGTTTTCGCGCACGCTGAGCGCGTTCGCAGGACTCCCTTACGAACTCCCGATTGCCCCGGTGATGGACTGGCGCTGCGGAATCGGCGCGGACGGCCGGAATGGGTGGAGAGCAGCGATTCGTGCGCTTGGGACTTGACTGCCCAAGGTCGGTCTACCTTCATTTCATTCCTCCCCTGTAAGGGGAGGTGGCAGGCCGAAGGCCTGACGGAGGGGTGTCCCGGCCTGAACGTCGGTCAATCCTAGCTATGACGCTCTGCGATGATCCATCCGGCAGCCACGGTCGGAAGTATCAGCAGGAACGACCAGTCGTCCGCATCAGGAACGTCCAGAAGGTGCAGGAGCCACTGGCCTACAGACATCGCGGCGTTGCAGAGTAAGATGAGCGCGAAGATCGCCAGTATTCCAACCGGGCCATCGCAATCGCTCATCATGTGGAGCGAACCAGCCCATCGCCATAGGCCCTGCCGAAGGGCGCCCAGCCGTCCCGCCACCACCCGTTACGAAAAAATGACGAATTGTGGGGCGGAGGGTTGAACCAAATAGGCCCTTTCCTATTTATACCAGTACGACATCGTGTCCCCCCCTTTCGCGGTGTCGTGCGACACGCTTTCAGCGTGTCTCCTCCCTGAACCTTGGCCACCTCGCGCTCTCCCCCTTGCGCGAGGTGGTTTTTTATTCGGCGGCGAGCGCGTGGGCCTGGCCCAGCGCTTCGGCAGCGAGTGCCGACAGGATGCGACGGACGAGCAGCACGGTCGCGTCGAAGCCGGGCCCCGGCGCCTCCAGCGCGGCATCGAGATAGAGCGAACGATCGAGTTCCAGTTGGACCGCGTGGATACCGCGCCGGGGATCGCCCTGCCGCTCGACGATATGACCCCCGGCATAGGGCGTGTTGCGCGTGACCGCGAAACCGCTGGCGCGTACTTCCGTCTCGATGCGGCGGATGAAGCGGGTCGCGGCGGTGGTGCCGTGGCGGTCGCCGATCACCAGCCGGGGCACGATCCCCGGTGCGCCCAGCGGCGGCATGGAATGCAGGTCCAGCAACACTGCTAGGCCGTATCGCGCGCGCGCCTCGGCCAGCCGTTCCGCCAGCGCCTGATGATAGGGGCGGTGGTCGGCCGCGATCCGGGCGAGCATCTCGGCATCGCTGAACCGCCGGTTCCAGATATCGCCATGCCCCGCCACCCGGCGCGGGACAAGGCCCAACCCGCTGCGCAGCTTGGCGGAGGAGCGTGGCGCCATCCGGGCCCCTTCGTCGATCAGGGCGTCACGCTCGCGCTCGTCGCGGTTCAGGTCGATCCACGCGCGCGGCACGGTCTGCACCAGCATCGGCTGGGCGGTGCGCGCGCCCTCCGCGACCAGATCGACCAGCCGGTCCTCCAGCGTCATGACCGCCGACAGCGGCACGCGCAGATCGGCCGTCATGCCAGCGGGATAGGCACGCCCGCCATGCGGGACCGAGATCACGACCGGCCCGTCGCCATCGAGGCTGTAGAAGGACGCGCCGGGGTTCGGGTGAGCCATGCGACCGACCCTAATCCGACCGAAAGGGCGAGGGAAGTCGCGCTTCTGGTCTGGAATTCTTAACGGCCCCGCCGGTACACCGGACCGAACGATGAATCGGGATCAAACAATGTTTCATATCCTGCTGGCCGAAGACGACGAGGTCATGCGCGAATATCTCTCACGGGCGCTGACGCGGTCGGGTTACCGGGTGTCGGCGGTCGACCGGGGCACGGCGGCGATCCCGCTCCTGGAGAGCGAACGCTTCGACCTGTTGCTCACCGATATCGTCATGCCCGAGATGGACGGCATCGAACTCGCCCAGCGCGCCGCCGCGATGGTGCCCGACCTGCGCGTGATGTTCATCACCGGCTTCGCCGCCGTCACGCTGAAGGCAGGACAGGCGGTGCCCAACGCGCGCGTGCTGTCCAAGCCCTTCCACCTGCGCGACCTGGTGATGGAGGTGGATCGACTTTTTTTGCCGGATTCGGTCGATGGCGCGATTTAGGGCTTGCCAGACCCGTCCAAACTGCTAATTGCCCGGCCTCCGGCGGGCGTGTAGCTCAGTGGTAGAGCACTGTGTTGACATCGCAGGGGTCGCAAGTTCAATCCTTGCCACGCCCACCATCGAAAACCCCGCTAGGCCAACGGCTTAGCGGGGTTTTTGGTTTTCTGGCCCCCGAGTTGCGCGTCACGGTTTTGCGTGCCTTTTGCGTGTCATGCCGAGTGGAACATCCGGGTTTACGGGGGCCTCGAGGGCACTAGGGCGGCTGCGCCAGCGGATTGGGAACGGCAGCGATGGCGTGAAAACGACTGGCCATCATACCTGCCGCCGCCGTCCATCGGGATCGACTTGCGTGGGTTTTGCGTGAAGCGGCGTCGCCATCTTCCGCGCCAGCTCGGAGGCAATGTCCTCCAGCGCCTGCTTGGTCTGGATGAGATAGGCCGGGCTGAAGATCACGTAGCGCCGCGTCGATGGCGGCAGCACCACGTGACCGAGCGCCAGCGGGATTTCCTGCTGCGAGACGCCACGCTGTGCGATCAAGGTCGCCATGCTGTGGCGCATCAGCTTGGGGCCGAAGCCAACTGGCACCCCGAACCGCCTTGCCATGACGCTCCACGCCTTTTTGACGTCTGCCACGGGCCGCTGAACGACCCAACGGTCCTCATCCTCCTCTGCCACGCTCTCGTGACAGACCAGCCGGTCGTCCGTCGCCTCCAGCCAGTTCGCCAGGAGCGATGTGACGGGGAGCGCTGGTCGATTTTTGCGCGTCTGGATCCGCCCCGCGGGGTTGAGGTCGAACACGCCGGCGTTGCGGTGCCATTGCTATCGGTCGGGCCGCACCGAGATGTCGTAGAGCGCATCCGGCCGCGCCAGCGTGCAGATCGCACCGATCAGGTAGCGGCGCAGTGGCATCAGTCGTGCCGGATGCGCCTGAGCTCCGGGTCTCCTTCCGCCGTATAGTCGAGCATCTCGGCGATCTGGTCGAGCGAGAGGCGGAAGTTGCGCTCCGGCGTCACGGCGGCGCGGGGCAGGTGCTTCAGTTCGGGCACCGCCTCCATACGCTTCACATTGAACCGCAAGGCTGCCTTCAGCTGAATGATGCTCTCCTCGACCGTGGACTTCGCCCGTTCGCGCCTCGACACGGTCCATTCCCCGGTTTCCCGGTCACGCCGCCGCTGGGTCACCCGATCGATCTCGCTCCCCCATTCTCGAAATCGCGTCAGCCAATCGTTGTGCAGCACCTTTGGCAGCACGGGTTCACGTAGAACTCCAGTCTCGATCTCATGGCCGATAAACCGTCTTACGAGCTTCAGCCGGGCCCGCATCGCATCGGCGCTGGACCGTTTGGACCCGTGCAGTATCCAATAGTCGATCATCGCTTGATGGATCGTGTAGGACGCCTTGTCGTCGTCGGCTGGCTGGTGACACGCCAGATAGTGACGGTCTAGCGCCTGGATCGCTAGCCGAACATCATCTGCGCGCGTGCTGCGTCGCTGCATTCGGCCGGAGACCGGGTCGTACCAACAGATGTAGAGGTTCGGGCTGACGACCTCGCCGCCCTTGCCCCGGAGGTGATCGAGGTGGAATTCACCCCGGCGGTAGAAAACTTTCGGTGCCGGCACTGCGCTTTTTCCTTCAGGATTTCGCTTCGCGCCTTTCCAAGCAGGTTCACTGCACCCACCAGGGTGAGGAGGTCGAGATCCTCCGACTTGAGGTTGATGCCCCGGTCCGTCTGGATCGCACGGGCGATCTTGCGGTCGAGCCGCAGGATGGCGTCGGCGGTTGCCGCGTCGATCATGTCCTGGGGGAGGACCGGGCCGGTCCCCGGCGTCATCGCGACGGTGCCGCCGGCGTCCGCGTCGATGCTCATCATGTCTTTTCCTTCCTGACGTGGGTAACCCCCACGTGCAGGGTCTTCTTCTCAACCGAAGTGGTCGTCGGTGACCTCCAGGCGATCCGCGATCTCGCGTCGCGAGACAGTGACGCCGACATCGGCGGCGATGACCGGCCATTCGGCCAGCGCGCCGCGCGTCCGGTCGATGATCCGGGCGATGTCGCGATCCGACAGGCCATGGCGTCGGCCCAGCGCAAGGACGTGGGCGCGGGTCGGGGTGCGGCCTTCGCCTTCGACCGCCAGATAGTGTTCGCCGCCTGGACCAACCGAGAAGGTCAAGTCATAGGCCGGGGCTAGCCGCCACTCGCCGCTCGGTCCCATCAGATAGCTGTGCTGCCGGGTGTGATCGTCGCGGTTGTGCGCCAGGACGTTGAAGACCATGCGGCGGAACGCTTGTTCGACGTCGCCGGCATGGCGGGTGATCGCCATAGTCGCACGCAGGAATCCGTCATAGTCGAGGCTCGGCATCTCGGACGGGGCTTCGGCTGCCCCGGCGAGGGATACCATGTGCAGCCGGCGCCCGGGGGCCGGTCGATCGAAGCGGCGCGTCGCGAAATAGCCCGGTCCATCGCGCTCGGGCAGAACGCAGGATTCCGCGATCGTCAGTCCGGCGGTCCGGGCCATGCGCGCATAGGCTTCCTCGACCGGGCCGATATCGACGGGATCGCCGGTCGCGCGGAACTTGACGATCCAGGCGTCATGGCCGTCCGCGGCCTCGCCGACGCTGATCGCACCGTCGGGGGCGAAGCCGACATGGACCTTGGGACGAGCGCCGCCCGACGCGCCCCCCAGCGCCGCCAGCGTGTCGACCAGTGCGCCCTCGTTCCCGGCGAGGAGCAACCGCGATTCCTCGGCCAGGGCATCTAGGTCGATCGTCCCGATCGCTTCGTCGGGTGTAGTGGCTGGCTGATAGACCAGCGCGCCACGGCCACCGACGCCGATGATCGCCAGCTGATCGACCGGGTTCAGCGTGTCGAACTGGACGTCGATCCTGGCGAGGCGACGTCGCAGCAACAGCCGTCCCCAGGCGTCGGGCAGGCTGTCCGCCAGGAAGCCGTGCAGTCTGCCGAACGAGCGGCTCCGCGCTGCATGCAAACCTGGTTCCGGCGGATAGAGCAGCGAAGCGACTGACAAGCCACTGCGGATCACGTCGGGCGACCATTCGAGCTGAGCGACGCCACTGGCCATCACGATCCTGCCAGCTGGCGCAGCGGGCGCGGCATCGTCGAACGCCAGTGCGAGCCCCAGCGGAGCCCCCGGCCTCAGCTTCACGATGTGGCCCTCGACGCGGCCCGGCGGCGGCGCTTCGGTGCAGTGCGTTCTGTCATCCGGTTTTGCTCCAGCAGCGCATCCATCGAACTGGCCACCGGCTCCGGGAAGAGGGCGAACAGATCCTGCTCGCACCGTAGCGCCACGGCCGCGCGGACGAGGTCGTCGATCGACGCCTTGCCCTCGGTCTCCAGGCGCCGCCAAGTGCGATAGGAGACCCCGGCGCGGGCTGCCGCATCGACCTGTGTCAGGTTCATCGTCAGTCGGCGGCGCTGGACCTTCTGGCCGATTTCTGCGGAAATCTCGCTCGGCGCGTACATCATCGTCCGTATATGGACCGTAATTACCATTTTAGCAATTTTAGAGGCCATATACGGACGGTTCTATTGTGTCAGCACGGCAGCACGCCGGGCGATCGCGAGCATCAGGCCGGTGTCGAAGGCGTGGCCCAGCGATCCCTCGACGAAACGGTCGGCGCGCAGCAGATAGGTCAGGACCCAGCCGATCTGGTCGGCCGTCGCATCGGTGATCGCGGAGGGATCCTGGGTCAGGCGCAGCAATGTCGCGCGCGCCGCGTCCGTTACCGGGCGGTGATAAGGAGCCGCGACATCCTCGGTCGCGATTACCGCGACGAAGGCGGAGGCGGAGGCGGGATCGGAGAGCCGGAGCCAGGCCATGGTGATGACTCCCTCGGCCGAGCGTTCCGGCTTGGTCCATTCGCCGGCCACGAAAGCGGGATCGGCCAGGACGGGGGCGAAGGCGGTGATGTTGCGAAGCGTGGCGATGTCCATATGCTGATCCTAACCGCGCCATGAGGGGCGGGCATCGTTTTTGCGTAATGGCTATATCATGACCGACCCGCTCGACCGCGACCTTGCCCGACTGGCCCACCATGCGACCCCGGCGGCGCTGGACGATGTGGAGCGACGTATCGCCGCCGCGATCGCGGCTCCGGACCGCGCCGACACGGGATTTTCCGGCGGCCTGGTGCTGGCGGGCGGGGCGGCGCTGCTGCTGGGGGTGGCCGGAGGGGGCGTGATGGCGGGCCGGATCGAAGCGCGCGAGCGTCCGCCGGTTATGGTCGCGGCGCTGGATAGCGGGCTGGAAACCGGCCTTGCGCCCTCCACCCTGCTGCTCGGCCGGTGAGCGCGGTGTTGCGCCGCCATCTGCTGACCATGGTCATCGCCTTTATCGCGGCGCTGGCGGGGGTCTGGGTCGGATGTCGGTTGATGATGCCCGCCGCGCCGCCGCCTAGCGATCTGCACGCGCTGGTCCACCGCGAGATCGCGCTCGACGCGCGGCAGAAGGGTGCGCTCGACCAGCTTGAGGCGCAATTCGCGGTCACGCGCGCGGGGCTTCAGGCGCGGCTGCGGGCGGACAATGTCCGGCTGGCCGCCGCGATCGAGGCCGAGCATCGTGACGGCCCGCGCGTCGCCCAGGCGATCGACGCGGTGCATCGGTCGATGGGCGACCTGCAAAAGGCGACGCTGGCGCATGTCTTTGCGATGCGCGCCCAGCTTCACCCCGATCAGGCGGCGACCTTCGACCGGCTGGTGGTGGCCAAGCTGACCGATACGGCGGGTTAAGCGGGCGCGTGGGCGACCGCGACCTGGCGGGACTGGCCGATGGCGATCTGGTCGCGTTGGCGCTGGGCGAGCGGCCGGGCGCCTATGCCGCGCTCGTCACCCGGCACAAGGCGGCGCTGTACCGCCTGATCCTGGCGCATGTCCGCGATGCCGACGAAGCGTTGGACCTGGTTCAGGAGAGCTTCGTCGCGGCGCATGGTGCGCTGGCGCGGTTCGATGCGGCGCGCTCCTTTCGCGCCTGGCTCAGCCGTATCGCGCTCAACAAGTGCCGGGACTGGGCGCGGCGGCGGCGGGTACGTGCGATGCTGTCGCGCGTCCTGCCGGTCGAGGCGGTCGAGGCGGTGGCCGATGACCGGATCGGTGCGGAGGCGGCGGCGATCGAGCGCGATTCGCTGGTCCGGACGCTGGCCGCGCTCGACGCGCTGCCCGACGCCTTGCGCGCGCCGCTGCTACTGTGTGCGGTCGAGGGGTTGAGCCAGGCCGAGGCGGGCGAGGCGCTGGGGTTGAGCGCCAAGGCGGTCGAACTGCGCATTCGCCGGGCCCGCGCCGTGCTGCGCGAACGAACGGGGTGAGGGGAGGCGCTTCGGCATGCGTATAGCGGGGCATGACCGATTCCACGACGTTGATGCGCCGCCGTGACCTGCTGGCCGGTGGCGTGGGCCTGGGCACGCTGGCCGCCATGCCCGCTTGGGCGCAGCACCATTCGCCCGGGCTGTCGCCGCGCGCCGAACTGAGCGGGCCCGACATCACCCTGACCGTCGCGCGCCAGCACATGATGATCGACGGCAAGCCCTATCACGCGATCGGCATCAACGGGTCGACGCCCGCCCCGCTGATCCGCCTGCGCGAGGGGCAGCGGGCGCGGATCACCGTGGTCAACGCCCTGGACGAGGAGACGTCGATCCACTGGCACGGGCTGCTCCTGCCTTTTCAGATGGACGGGGTGCCGGGGATCAGCTTTCCAGGCATCCCGGCGGGCGGGCGCTTCACCTATGAGTTTCCGGTCGTCCAGTCCGGGACCTACTGGTATCACAGCCATTCGGGTTTGCAGGAGCAGGAAGGGCATTACGGTCCGATCGTCATCGACCCCGCCGGGCCCGATCCGATCATGTCCGACCGCGAGCATGTGGTCGTGCTGTCCGATCACAGCCCGCTTCACCCCCATGCGATCTTTCGGCGACTGAAGATGCAGGGCGGCTATTTCAACTATCAGAAGCAGACTTTGGCGGGGTTGCTGGCGGGCCGGGACCAGCCCCTGGCCGAGCGGATGGACTGGGGCCGGATGCGGATGGACCCCAGCGACGTGTCCGACGTGACGGGATCGACCTATCGTTACCTCGTCAACGGGCATGGTCCGGCGGACAACTGGACCGGCCTGTTCTCGCCGGGCGAGCGGGTGCGGCTGCGCATCATAAACGCCTCGGCGATGACCAACTTCAACATCCGCATTCCCGGCCTGACGCTCAGCGTCGTGCAGGCGGACGGGCTGGCGGTGCAGCCGGTGACGGTCGACGAACTGCAGATCGCCGTGGCCGAGACCTATGACGTGATCGTCACCCCGACCGACGACCGGGCCTATACGCTGGTCGCCGAGACCTGGGATCGATCGGGCATGGCGCGCGGTACGCTGGCCCCGCGCATGGGGATGGTCGCGCCGGTGCCCGCGCTGCGCCCCCGGCCGCTGGCGACGATGAAGGATATGGGGATGGGTGGCATGGACCATGGCGGCGGCGGTGGTTCGGCGGGCTGTATGCCCGAACACGCCGCGATGGGCCATTGTAACTCCGACGGCATGACGGGGATGGCGCACGGCCAGATGGACCATGGCGGCATGGGCCATTCCATGCGGGACTTCGCCAATGCGCCGGGCCTGCCGCGCACGCCCGTGGTGCAGACGGTCGCGCCGATGCCCGTCGACCGCACCGGCGAGCCGCCCCAGGGGCTCGGCGAAGTCGGCCACCGGGTGCTGACCTATCGCGACCTGAAGAGCATCGCCGTCAATCCCGATGTCCGGGTGCCGTCGCGCGCGCTGACCATCCACCTGACCGGGAATATGGAACGCTACATGTGGGCGTTCGACGGGGTGAAGCTGAACGCCGTGACCGCGCCGATCCCGTTCCGGCTGGGCGAGCGGGTGCGCGTCACCCTGGTCAACGATACGATGATGGCGCATCCCATCCATCTGCACGGCCATTTCTTCGAGCTGGTGACCGGGCACGGCGATCACGCGCCGCGCAAGCACACGGTCAATGTCGCGCCGGGCGGTACCGTGACCTTCGACCTGACCGCCGATGCGGAGGGCGACTGGGCCTTTCACTGCCACATGCTCTATCACATGCATGCGGGTATGATGCAGGTCGTGACGGTCCGGCGCGATGCGAAGGCGGAGGTCGCGGCATGATCCTGATCGCGCTCCTGCTCGCCGAACCCCAGCATCAGCATGACATGATGCCGGGCATGGCGATGCCCGGCATGACGATGCCCAAGGCCAAGCCCCCGGCGCGCAAGCAACCCGCGCCGCGCGCCAAGGCCGTCGTGAAGAAGGCAAAGCCGCGCAGCGCTCCCCGTCGCGTATCGGGCTGTACGCCCGAACATGCTGCGATGGGGCATTGCGGTACGGGGAAGGCTGTCCGAACACAGGGCGCCGCCGCCAAGGAGCATGGCGGGATGCCGGGCATGGCGATGGACCATGGGGCGATGCCCGGCATGGTCGCCAAGTCCGGCGCATCCGCCTGTACGACCGAGCATGAGGCGATGGGGCACTGCCGCATGGCAGAGTCGCCCCAGGGACGGCAGGGCAAGGCTCCCGTGATGGACCATGGTGGGATGCCGGGCATGGCGATGGATCATGGAACGATGCCGGGCATGGCCTCCAAGCCCGGCGCACCCGTCTGTACGCCCGAGCATGAAGCGATGGGGCATTGTCGTTCGGCGGTGTCGACCCAGGGACAGGATGGTGCGGCAACCATGCCGGGGATGGTGATGGACCACGGTGCCATGCCGGGCATGGTGGCGGGGCAGGGGATGGTGGGCCATGCTCCGCCCCCGGCGGCCCCGACCGACAGGGCGGCGGACCGGTTCTACGACCCCGCCGTCATGGCCGCCGCGAACGCGCAGATGCGGGCCGAGCATGGCGGCATGCCCTTCTCGCAGATCTTGTTCAACCTCGCCGAAATCCAGGTTCGCGACGGCCGCGACGGCTATCGCTGGGACGGGGAGGGATGGTTCGGCGGCGACATTCACCGGCTGGTCGTGAAGACCGAGGGCGAGGGCACGCTGGGCGGGACCATCGGCGCGGCCGAGGTGCAGGCACTTTATGCCCGCGCGATCGACCCTTATTGGAATCTCCAGGCGGGCCTGCGTCAGGATGTCGGGTCGGGCGCGCGGCGTACCTATGCGGTGATCGGCATCGAGGGTTTGGCCCCCTATTGGTTCGATATCGAGGGCGCGCTGTTCCTGTCCGACAAGGGCGAGGTCCTGGCTCGTGCCGAGGCCTGGGTCGACCAGCGCCTGACCCAGCGGGCGATCCTGCAACCGCGGCTGGAGGTGAATCTGGCCGCGCAGGACGTACCCGAACAGCGGATCGCGGCGGGCGTGTCCAATATCGAACTGGGCCTGCGCCTGCGGTACGAGATCGCCCGCGAGTTCGCCCCCTATGTCGGGGTGAACTGGGAACGGCGCTATGGCCCGGCGGCGGGCAGCGGCGCGGCGTTGGCGCTGGGCATCCGCACCTGGTTCTGAATGGCTGTTCAAAAATGCGCTGGAAGCGCATTTGGCGGCACCGGCCCGCTCCCCCACCCGGCCTCCCACAGAATATTCTGGATGGGAGGCCGGGTGGGGGAGCGGGCCGGTGCCGCCTGGAAGCAGTCAGTCGCGCTCCAGCCATTCGGCGTCGATCACCAGCAGCAACCGGTCTTCGGCCGTCCCGGCGATCGGCGGCGAGCGGTGGATGATCGCCCGGTCGCCCGCCAGCGCGCGCCCCTTGAACAGGCCGACATCGCCGGTCGCCAGCGCGCGCGGCGGCGTGTCGGCATCAGCACCGAGCGGCAGCCACTGCGTCGCCTGGCCCGCATAGGTGCAGATCAGCCGCATCGCGACATAGTCGGCATGGAATTTCCAGCACCCGTTGCCCGTCACCCGCTCCAGCCGCACCTCGACCCGCTCTTCGCCCGACAGGGACGCGAACCGGGTGGCAAGCCGCCCGATGTCCCGCGCCAGAGGTCCGTGCCAGTGCTGCGCCGCGCCATCGGTGGCCAGCATCTGGGTCAGCCTTGCCTCGACCTCCGGCGCGGCCGCCGCGAAGCGGATCGGCGTCAGCATGGACAGGTCCGGCAGGTCGAGCGGCGAGGGCCGCTCCCACACCGCCAGCGTCACCGCCGGATCATGGATCGCGTCGAGCACGGCGGCTTCATCGGCCATCGCCACATGATCGGGCACCGCTTCGGCCTGCGGTGCAATAGGGAAGGCGAGATCGGAAAACACGGACGCGCTGACTCCAGGCATGATTACCAATGTTATGATACAACATAATGTAAAGTCAGCAAGTCAGTGGGGGAGGTGTACGAAAAAAGGGACGGTGCCTCGCGGCACCGCCCCTTCCTCAGGTCCGGTCGGACGTCGCGGTTCAGGCGGCGTCGTTATCCGGGAAGATCTTGGCGGGCTTCGATCCCCACAGCGCATAGGCGAGCACGACGACTTCGCACGCCATGGTCAGGAAGAACGAGTTCTGCAGGCCGTAACGATCGGCCAGCCAGCCCTGCACGACCACGAGCGCGCCACCGGCGATCGCCATGATCATCAGGCCCGAGCCTTCCTCGGTCAGCGGGCCCAGGCCACGAATGGCGAGGGTGAAGATGGTCGGGAACATGATCGAGTGGAACAGGCCCACCGCGATCAGCGACCACATCGCCACCGGGCCGGTGGTGAAGGTGGCGATGGCGACGACGATCAGCGCACCGAAGGCGAAGACGGTCAGCACGCGTTCCGGCGCGACCTTCTGCATCACGAAGCTGCCGACGAAGCGGCCGATCATCATGCCGCCCCACAGCAGCGACAGATAGCGCGAGGCCTGGTCATGCGTGACGGCGGCGATGTTGGGCTGCGACACGAAGTTGATGAACAGGTTGGCGACGCCGATTTCCGCCAGCAGATAGGCGATCATCGTCGGGATGCCGAGCGTCAGGTTGCGATGCTTCCACAGCGAATGCTGCTTGCGCTCGGCCTTGGCCGCACGCTGCGTCGAGGAACCCAGCGCGGGGAGCGGGAAGCGGGCGATGACGACGGCCAGCACGACCAGCACGATCGCGACCAGCACATAGGGCAGGATGACCGACTGGGCGTCGGCATAACGCTGCGCCTGGGTCAGGGTGACGCCTGCTTCCGCCGTGCCGCTGCGGCTGCGGCCCAGGATCAGGTAACCGGCGAATAGCGGGGCGAGCGTGGTGCCCAGCGAGTTGAACGCCTGCACCAGGTTCAGGCGCGACGAGCCGGTCTCCGGCGGGCCGATGACCGTGACATAGGGGTTGGCCGCGACCTGGAGCAGCGTGATGCCGCTGGCGATCACGAACAGCATGACCAGCGTGACGCCGTAGGAGGGCAGGCTGGCGGCGAGCGTCATGCCCATGGCGCCGGCGGCCATGATCAGCAGGCCGATGACGATCGACTTCTGATAGCCGACCCGCTCGATCAGCTTGGCCGAGGGGATGGAGGCGAAGAAATAGGCGATGAACCAGACCGACTCGATCAGCGTGGTCTGGGTATAGTCGAGTTCGAACACCGACCGCAGATGCGGCAGCAGGACGCCGTTGATGACGGTGATGAAGCCCCACATGAAGAACAGGCTGGCCAGCAGGGTCAGCGCCGACCGGTAGTTGGCGGCCCTTCCCCCGACAGGCGTAGCGCCGTTGGCGCGGGACGTGACGGGTGGTGCGGCCATGGCATTCCTCTCCTTCGCGCCGGGAAACATCGTCAAAAGATGTTCGTTGACCGGCTTGCTCCTAATATTTTGTCTGACTATAGTGACGCAAAAGGCGCGTCAATGGCGTCTGGCGACGAAAGGGTGAGGCATGTCGGTGGCGTCAATCAAGAGCCTTCTTACATTGGTAGCGGTAACCTCCGCAATGACATCCACAGCCGCTCTGGCGAGCGAGGCAAAGCGTGCCCCCGCCGGCCAGTCGTCGGACGGTGCGGCGATCGAGGCGGTGACCCTGACCAACAAGGCCGGGCTGTCGGCGCGCGTCCTGACCTATGGCGCGACGCTCCAGGCAGTGATGGCGCCCGACCGCAACGGCCAGCTCGCCGACGTCCTGCTGGGCTATGACAAGTCCGAAGACTATGTGAACCACCCCAATTTCTTCGGCGTGACCGTGGGCCGCTTCGCCAACCGCATCGGCGGGGGGCGCTTCACGCTCGACGGCAAGCCCTATCAGCTGACGCTGAACGACAAGGTCAACTCGCTGCACGGCGGGACCAAGGGCTTCGACAAGCATCTTTGGCGGATCGTGTCGATGAAGGACGGCCCCACCGCCAGCGTGGTGATGGCGCTGACCAGCCCGGACGGCGATCAGGGCTATCCGGGCAAGGTCGATGCGACCGTCACCTATTCGCTGGACGAGGCGGGGTCGCTGACCATCGCGTTCGAGGCGAAGACCGACAAGCCGACCATCGTCAACATGACAAACCACGCGATCTTCAACCTGAACGGCGAGGGTTCGCCGCTCGGCGCGACCTATCACAAGCTGACCATCCCGGCCGCCGCCTATACGCCGGTCGACGCCAAGCTGATCCCGACCGGCGAGCGCAAGCCGGTGCAGGGCACCGTGTTCGACTTCCGCCAGCCCCGCGTGGTCGCCGACGGCATTCGCGACGGCAACGACCAGCAGATCCGCTACGGCCAGGGCTATGATCACAATTTTGCGCTCGACAAGGGGCTGACCGCGACGCCGCAACTGGCGGCACGGCTGGAGGACCCCGCCTCGGGCCGCGTGCTCGAAGTGTTGTCGACCGAACCGGGCGTGCAATTCTATACCGGCAACTTCCTCGACGGCACCTATGTCGGCAAGAAGGGGCATCTGTACCGCATGGGCGACGGCATCGCGCTGGAGCCGCAGAAATTCCCGGACTCGCCCAACAAGCCCGACTTCGTCTCGCCGCGCGTCGATCCGGACAAGCCGTATCGCCACACGATGATCTATCGCTTCTCCACCGCTCGCTGACCGAAAGCCTGAAATGACCGACACGCCCAACCCCACGGCACAGCGCCTGCGCAGCCGCGCCTGGTTCGACAATCCCGAAAACATCGACATGACCGCGCTCTATCTGGAGCGGTATCTGAACTTCGGCCTCAGCCTGGAAGAGCTTCAGTCGGGCAAGCCGATCATCGGCATCGCACAGACCGGCTCGGACCTCAGCCCCTGCAACCGCCACCATCTGGTGCTGGCCGAGCGTGTGCGCGAGGGCGTGCGCGAAATGGGCGGCATCGTCCTGGAATTCCCGGTCCATCCGATCCAGGAAACCGGCAAGCGCCCGACCGCGGGCCTGGACCGCAACCTGGCCTATCTGGGCCTGGTCGAGGTGCTGTACGGCTATCCGCTTGACGCCGTCGTCCTGACCATCGGTTGCGACAAGACGACCCCGGCCGCGCTGATGGCCGCCGCCACGGTCAACATCCCCGCGATCGCGCTGTCGGTCGGGCCGATGCTCAACGGCTGGCACAAGGGCGAGCGCACCGGCTCGGGCACCATCGTGTGGAAGGCGCGCCAGATGCTGGCGGCGGGTGAGATCGACGATGCCGAGTTCATCCGCCTGGTCGCCTCGTCGGCGCCGTCGACCGGCTATTGCAACACGATGGGCACCGCGACGACGATGAACTCGCTGGCCGAAGCGCTGGGCATGTCGCTGCCCGGTTCGGCCGCGATCCCCGCGCCGTATCGCGATCGCCAGGAAGTCGCGTATCTGACCGGCAAGCGTATCGTCGAGATGGTCCATGAAGACCTGAAACCCTCCGACATCCTGACCAGGGAAGCGTTCCACAACGCGATCAAGGTCAACTCGGCGATCGGCGGCTCCACCAACGCGCCGATCCATCTGTGCGCCATCGCGCGCCACATCGGCGTCGACCTGCCGGTCGAGGACTGGGAGACCGAGGGGCACAAGGTGCCGCTGCTCGTGAACCTGCAGCCGGCGGGCGAATATCTGGGCGAGGATTATTACCGCGCCGGCGGCGTCCCCGCCGTGGTCAACCAGCTGATCGAGCAGGGCCTGATCCACGAGGACGTGATGACCGTCAACGGCAAGACCATGGGCGAGAATTGCCGCGGCAAGGCGATCGAGGACGAAAAGGTCATCCGCCCCTTCGCCCAGCCGCTGGTCGAGGAAGCGGGCTTCATCGTCCTGTCGGGCAATCTGTTCGACGCGGCCGTCATGAAGACCAGCGTGATCTCGCCCGAGTTCCGCGAACGCTATCTGTCCAACCCGGACGATCCCGACGCGTTCGAGGGGCCTGCGGTCGTGTTCGACGGACCGGAGGATTATCACCACCGGATCGACGATCCCGCGACCGGCATCACGCCCGAGACGTTGCTGTTCATGCGCGGCGCGGGGCCGATCGGCTATCCGGGCGCGGCCGAAGTCGTCAACATGCGTCCGCCCGCCTATCTGATCACCGAGGGCGTGCACGCGCTGCCCTGCATCGGTGACGGCCGCCAGTCGGGCACGAGCGGTTCGCCCTCGATCCTGAACGCCAGCCCGGAAGCGGCGGCGATGGGCGGCCTGGCGCTGATCGAAACCGGCGACCGGGTGCGCATCGACCTGAACAAGGGCACGGCCAACATCCTGATCTCCGACGAGGAACTGGCCGAGCGTCGCAAGGTGCTGGCGGCGGCGGGTGGGTATAAATACCCGGCCTCGCAGACCCCGTGGCAGGAAATCCAGCGTTCGGTCGTCGGCCAGATGTCGACGGGTGCGATCCTGGAGGGTGCGGAGAAGTATCAGCGCATCGCCCAGACCCAGGGCCTGCCGCGCGACAACCACTAAAGGTGAGACGGGCCGGGCGGATCATCTTCGCCCGGCCCGCCATTCGCCGTCCACCGGGGGCGGGTCAGTGATGGATCAGCCAGGCCAGCGCGGCTTCATACGACAGGAAGGCCTCGAAATTTTCCAGCGCGTAGTTCCGGCGCGCCTGCAATTTCAACGGGCTGGAATCCAGGACCAGTGCAAGCCGGTCGCTCGCCTGGTAATTTTCGGCAATGCCGTCGCGCATCCGGTGGATCATTTCGGGTGTCATCACGGGCGCGCCGCGTCGATCGATCAGTGCCTTGGCCCAACCGCCCAACCGGGCCCGCGACTCGATCAGCAACGGTTGGAACGCCGCCCAGTAACGCTCGGCGGTTTCTTGGGTCCAGAGGTTGCTGGTGCGGACCTGCACGATATGGTGATCGTCCATCCAGATGATGAAGTCAGGGTCGTCCACTCTCATACGGCGAAACGCGTTTCTTCGTCAGATGATGTCATCCTGACCATGAATAGAGGCAAAATCGCCGCGGGCCAATCGAGCTTCGGCGCATGCCTGTCTCGCCCGGACACGCCGCGGGGGCCTCGCCGGCGCCGCGCGAGCGAGGCCTTGACCTGTGAACAGCGGCAATCGATACCGCTAACAAGAATGGCGGAGAGGATGTTATGCCAAGCAATACCATCGACCTGATCGGCGCGTTGCCGGATGACTGGCGCGAGGGGCGTTTTGTCGGCCGGATCGACCGGGGCGAGGGGCCTTGCCCCATCCTGGTGGTCGAGGGACAGGTTTATGACATGAGCCGCGTCGCCCCGACCGTCGCCAATCTGCTGGCGGGTGGCGCGATCGATCCGGTGCAGGGCGAGCCGCTGGGCGAGCTGGTCGAGCTGGACCTGTCGCCGGACGCGGGCGCGGCCAACCGGCTGTTGTCGCCGATCGACCTGCAATGCGTGAAGGCGGCGGGCGTGACCTTTGCCGTGTCCGCGCTGGAGCGGGTGATCGAGGAGCGGGCGCGCGGCGACCATGCCAAGGCGGCGGGCCTTCGCGGTACGCTGGAGGCGGCGCTGGGCGGCAATATCCGCTCGGTCGTACCCGGTTCGCCCGAAGCCGCGCAGTTGAAGGACGCGCTGATCGCCGAGGGACTGTGGTCGCAATATCTGGAGGTCGCGATCGGCCCGGATGCCGAGATCTTCACCAAGTCGCCGGTGCTGTCGACGGTGGGCTGGGGGATGCCGGTCGGCGTCCGCTCCGACTCGACCTGGAACAATCCGGAGCCCGAGGTGGTGCTGGTCGCCGATGCGCATGGCAAGGCGGTCGGCGCGACGCTGGGCAACGACGTGAACCTGCGCGATTTCGAGGGGCGCTCGGCGCTGCTGCTCGGCAAGGCGAAGGACAATAACGCGTCCTGCTCGCTGGGTCCGCTGGTCCGCCTGTTCGACGACGGCTTCACCATGGACGATGTCCGGTCGAGCGAGGTCAAGCTGACCATCACCGGCACCGACGGCTATGTGCTGGAGGGTGCAAGCTCGATGGATCAGATCAGCCGCGATCCGGAGGACCTGCTCGGTCAGGCGCTGAGCGAGCATCACTATCCGGACGGGCTGGTCCTGTTCCTGGGCACGCTGTTCGCGCCGACCCAGGACCGCGACGAGCCGGGCCGCGGCTTCACCCACAAGGTCGGCGACACGGTCGTCATCACCAACCCGCGTCTGGGCACGCTGGTCAATCCGGTGATGACCTCGGCCGACGCCCCCGCCTGGACCTTCGGTCTGGGCGACCTGATGCGCAATCTGGCCAAGCGCGGCCTGTTGTGACGGAGACGATTTCGATGTTGCAGAAGACCAGCGCGGCCGACACGGTCGCGCGCTATCCCAGCCTGATCGACAAGCGCGTCATCATCACCGGCGGCGGCTCCGGGATCGGTGAGGGGCTGGTCGAGGCGTTCGTGGCGCAGGGCGCCCGCGTCGCGTTCGTCGACATTGCGGAGGATGCCAGCCAGGCGTTGGTCGACCGTCTGTCGGGTGATGCCCGCCATGCGCCGATCCATCGTCGCTGCGACCTGACCAACCTGGACAGCCTGAAGGCGATCTTCGCCGATCTGGAAGCCGCGCTGGGCGGCGTCAACATCCTGGTCAACAATGCGGGCAATGACGATCGCCACAGCATCGCGGACGTGACGCCTGCCTATTGGGACGAGCGGCTGAACGTCAATCTGCGCCACCAGTTCTTCGCCGCGCAGGCGGTGATCCCCGCGATGAAGCGGGCCGGGGGCGGCGCGATCCTGAACTTCGGGTCGATCAGCTGGCATCTGGGTCTGAACGACCTGGTCCTCTACCAGACGTGCAAGGCCGCGATCGAAGGCCTGACCCGCAGCCTGGCGCGCGACCTGGGTCGCGAGAATATCCGCGTGAACACCATCGTGCCGGGCAACGTCCAGACGCCCCGCCAGGAAAAATGGTACACGCCCGAGGGCGAGGCGGAGATCGTCGCGGCGCAATGCCTGGACGGGCGCATCCAGCCGTCGGACGTGGCGGCTTTGGTGCTGTTCCTGGCGTCGGACGATGCGAAGATGTGCACCGGCCACGACTATTTCATCGACGCCGGTTGGCGATAAGACACGGCGCGAGAGCATAGGAGAGAGTGATGCAGCAGGCCGAACATTGCCTGACGGTGGGCGCGACGCTGGGCGAGGGGCCCATCTGGGTCGATGACGCTTTGTGGTTCGTCGATATCAAGCAGCAGCGCGTCTATGCCCATGATCCGGTCGCGGGCACGCTCGATCACTGGGCCTCGCCCGAAATGGTCGGCTGGATCGTGCCGGCGCAGCGCGGCGGCTTCGTGGCCGGGCTGAAATCCGGGCCGCATCACTTCGATCCCGCGACCGGCGCGTTCGAGCGCATGGCCGAGGTCGATACGCATCTGCCCGCCAATCGCCTGAACGACGCATGCGTCGACGGGCAGGGGCGAATCTGGTTCGGCACGATGGACAATGACGAGACGGCCAAGTCGGGGCGTCTGTTCAGCTGGGTCGCCGGGCTGGTTTCGCCGTCCAGCGCGGCGGCGGTGTGCATTACCAACGGCCCCGCCATCTCGCCCGATGATTCGACGCTTTATCATGTCGATACGCTGGGCAAGGTGATCCTGGCGCATTCGATCCTGGCCGACGGCACGCTGGGCCCCGCGACCGAGTTCGCACGCTTCGGCGATGCGGACGGCCATCCCGACGGCGCGATCTGCGATGCCGAAGGCGGCGTGTGGGTGGGCTTCTATGGCGGCTGGGCCGCGCGTCGCTATGGCCCGGACGGGGTGCTGACCGACGAGGTTCGTTTCCCCGTGTCGAACATCACCAAGATCGCGCTGGGCGGCCCCGATGGCCGCACCGCCTATGCCACGACGGCGCGGCAGGGGCTGTCCGACGAGCAACTGGCCGAGCAGGTCCAGGCGGGGGACATCTTCACCTTCCGCGTGACCGTCCCCGCCAAGCCGCTCAACCGCGCGGCGTTCTGAGGCAGTTCCTGATTCCTCCCCTGCAAGAGGAGGAACAGGGTGAAGGACGATTCCTTTCCCGAACCCGGCGTCTCGGGTGGCCCGCTCCCTCCACGGGGGCGGGCCTTCTTATCCCTCCATCGCGCTGCGGGTATCTTCCAGCGCCAGGTCGACGAGCAACCGCATCGCCTCTCCCGCCGCCTCGACATCGCCCGCGGCGATCGCGTCATAGACCTTCACATGGTCGGGCACCGGATTGCGGGGCAGCGCGCGCGCCCGCTGCTTGAACTGGGTGGTCCAGGCGACCGCCGCGCCGATGCTGGCGCTCAGCACGACCAGCGCGTCGTTGCGCGTCGCAGCCAGCACCGCATTGTGGAAATCCCGGTCGGCCGTCCGCCCCGCCTCGGTCGCCAGCGTATGGCGGCGCATTGCGGCGAGGGCCTCGCGCATGTCCTTCAGGTCCGCCTTGTCTCGCCGCTCGGCCGCCAGCCGCGCGGCGGCAGGCTCGACGATCGCGCGCAGCTCGAACAGGCTGCGAACGAAATGAATGTCCGGCTCGCCCGAAAAGGCCCAGGCAAGGACATCGGGGTCGAGCAGGTTCCAGCGGTGGCGCGGCAGGACGCGGGTGCCCGTCTTGGGGCGGCTTTCAACCAGTCCCTTGGCGCTCAGCACCTGTACCGCCTCCCGATAGGCGCTGCGCGACACGTCGAGCGCTTCGGAAAAGGCGACCTCGCCCGACAGCGTATCGCCGGGGCGATATTCGCCCGAGACGATCGCCGCGCCCAGCTTGTGTGCGATCGCACCGTGCAGGCGGCGGCCGGTGCCGCGCCTGGCCTTGGGTGCTGCCTCCTCGGGTGGCGTGTCGGCCACGGGCTCGGGCGATCGGTCGCCCTTCGTCATGCTGTCATCCATCGCGTCTACCTCTCCGCCCCCATCTTCGCGCACAACCTTTAACATTGCCATCGCTCCGTCAAACTAATATGTCGGAGTAATATAAAGGAGCTTCCCCTATGACCGATTTCCGTTCGATCGACGCCGCCACCGGCCAGCCGGTGGGCGACGCCTTTGCGGTGCACGGACCGGCCGATGTCGACGCGGCCTGCGCAGCCGCCGAGGAGGCGTTCGACGTCTATCGCGCCACGACCCGCGAAGAGCGTGCCGTGTTCCTCGACAAGATCGGTGCCGAGATCATGGCCATCGGTGATGGTCTGATCGAAGCCGCGATGCGCGAGAGCGGCCTGCCGCGCGCGCGCCTGGAGGGCGAGCGTGGCCGTACCGTCGGCCAGCTGGGCCTGTTCGCCAAGGTGCTGCGCGCCGGGGCCTATCTGCAGGTCCGCGTCGACCCCGCCATGCCCGACCGCCAGCCGCTGCCGCGCCCCGATCTGCGCCTGCGCATGGTGCCGCTCGGCCCGGTCGCGGTGTTCGGTGCTTCGAACTTCCCGCTCGCCTTCTCGACCGCCGGTGGTGATACGGCGTCGGCGCTGGCCGCCGGTTGCCCGGTCGTGGTGAAGGGCCATCCCGCCCATCCGCAGACCGGCGCGCTCGTCGCCGCGGCGATCGAGCGGGCGGTCGAAGCGTGCGGCCTGCCCAAGGGCGTGTTCAGCCACCTGACCGGCCCCAGCAACGATCTGGGCGCCGCG
This sequence comes from Sphingomonas flavida, assembly GCF_036663655.1. Classification (NCBI taxonomy): domain Bacteria; kingdom Pseudomonadati; phylum Pseudomonadota; class Alphaproteobacteria; order Sphingomonadales; family Sphingomonadaceae; genus Sphingomonas; species Sphingomonas flavida. The sequence continues at coordinate 2,306 of NZ_JAXOJH010000021.1, read as the reverse complement.
CTGGTCCGTGATCCGCGTATCGCGGCGGTCGGCTTCACCGGCTCGCGCGCCGGTGGCCTGGCGCTGGTCAAGATCGCCCAGGAACGGCCCGTGCCGATTCCCGTCTATGCCGAAATGTCGAGCATCAACCCGGTCGTGCTGATGCCGGAAGCGCTGAAGGCGCGCGGGCAAGCGCTCGGCACCGCCTTTGTCGGCTCGCTGACCATGGGCGCTGGCCAGTTCTGCACCAATCCGGGCCTGCTGCTCGCCATCGAGGGCGAAGGGCTGGACGCATTTGTCGAGGCGGCCCGCACCGCGCTGACCGACGCTGCGGCGCAGACCATGCTGACGCCGGGCATCCATGCCGCCTATACCAAGGCATCGGAGACGCTCGCCGGTCACGACAAGGTCGAGACGGTGGCGCAAGGGAAAGTGGGCGAGGGCATCACCGCCGGTCGCGCGGCCTTCTTCCAGACCACCGCTCAGGCGTTCCTGGCGGACGAGGCGCTGGGTCATGAAGTGTTCGGCGCATCGTCGATCCTGGTCCGCTGCCGCGACGAGGCGGAACTGACCGCCGTGCTCAAGGCCGCCGAGGGTCAGCTGACCGCGACCATCCAGATGGACGAGGGCGATACCGACATGGCTGCACGGCTGGTGCCGGTGCTCGAGCGCAAGGCGGGTCGTATCCTCGCCAATGGCTGGCCGACGGGCGTCGAGGTGGCGCACGCCATGGTCCATGGCGGGCCGTTCCCCTCGACGTCGGACGCACGCACGACCTCGGTCGGCAGCATGGCGATCGACCGCTATCTGCGCCCGGTCTCCTATCAGAACCTCAGTGCGGCGCTGCTGCCTCAGGATCTCAAGGACGAAGCGGCGGGCACGCTGCCCCGCCTGGTCGACGGCCAGCCGGGCTAAGGAATGACGGGGCGCGGGCCGACTGGGTCCGCGCCCCTTTTTGTTGATAGAATATAGGGGAGGATTTGATGGCTGATCGTCTGTTGCAACACCGTGCGCCCGATGGAACCCGTTCGGTCATTCTGGCGCGGGGCGACCAGGCCGCGTTCGTGCCGGGCGTCGAGAGCGTCGTCGCACTGGCCCAGCGCGCGATCGCCGAGGGCAAGACGCTGCTCGAAACCGCGCTGGCCTGTGGTGAAGGCAAGAGTGCCGATCTCGCGGCCGAGCTGGCGGCGGGTCATCTGATCGCGCCGGTCGACCATGAAGACCCCGCACACTGCGTGATGACCGGCACCGGCCTGACCCATCTCGGCTCGGCCGAGGGGCGCGACAAGATGCACCGCGATGCGGCGGCCGCTGCGCACCAGACGGACTCCATGCGTATGTTCCTGGAAGGCGTCGAGGGCGGCAAGCCCGGCGAAGGCCAGGTCGGCCAGCAGCCGGAATGGTTCTACAAGGGCGACGGCACCCAGCTGGTCGGTCCCGGCGCGGCGCTGGAAATGCCTGCCTTCGCGCAGGATGGCGGCGAAGAGCCCGAACTGGCGGGCATCTATCTGATCGGACCCGACGGCACCCCGCATCGCCTGGGCCTGTGCCTCGCCAACGAGTTCTCCGACCATGTGACCGAGCGGCACAATTATCTGTGGCTGGCCCATTCCAAGCTGCGTCCGGCCGCGCTCGGTGCCGAGCTGCTGCTCGGCGAAGTGCCCGAGCATATCGAGGGGACCAGCAAGATCGCCCGCGACGGCCAGACCATCTGGGAAAAGCCGTTCCTGTCGGGCGAGGCGAACATGTCGCACAGCCTGGCGAACCTCGAGCATCACCATTTCAAATATGCGCTGTTCCGTCGTCCGGGCGATGTCCATGTGCACTTCTTCGGCACCGCGACGCTCTCCTTCTCGGACGGCATCCGCACCGAGGAGGGCGATGTGTTCGAGATTTCGGCGGCGCCCTTCACCCTACCGCTCGCCAATCCGCTGAAGCGCAGCGATGACACGCCGGTGACGGTCGGACTCCTCTGAGCTGCGTTTTCTGACCCGCTGAAATCAGAAGGGGCGCTCTTTCCTGCGGGAAAGGGTGCCCCTTTTGCATCCGGACCGTGATCCTCGCCTTGATTCGACCGGTTTGGACGCCGTGATTCGGATTTGCACGCCCGATCGGGGATAAGGTTCCGAAGCAGGAGCGTTCGGCAGCACCTGCTAAGTCTTTAATCGGTAACGGTTTCGCCAGTTTTTTGCAGAAAAATGAAAATCCGTTGTTGACCGGTCCGGGACCTCGGCCTAGAGGGGTTTCACCGCAGCGGTGGTCGCAACGACTGACCGGTGCAGCTACGACAGACTGGCGCGCTGGAAGCCCTGGGAACGGGGTGGTAA
>NZ_JAXOJH010000020.1:0-54111 GCF_036663655.1 Sphingomonas flavida | reverse complement strand
GTCCGCACAGCAGCCTCGGCGGCATGGCACCCGCCGACTTCACCAACCGCCCGCGCCACGGGCATGAGGACACCGAAGCTAACTTATCGGTGGCCTGAAAATGGGGAGCAGGTCAAATGCGGCCCAATCGAGAAACGACCAATCGACTTTATGAAGTTCGCGGTTCAGGATCGCCAAGCGAACCCCCTGGCCGTATTTTCCCCCGACTGTGGTTGCGGCGTGGCCGCAAATCTGGTCGACGATCCGTTCCAGCACGCCCGCTTCCAGAGCGAGGTCCTTGAAGCCATGACGGAAGCTGTGGAAGACCAACCGGGCGTCGGTCGAGACGTATCGATCGATGACACGGTTGGCGATGCGCGAGGCCTCTTTCGTCCGCTTGCCGAAGCCGTTGGGAACCAGATCGGGGAAAAGTCGAGTGTGTCCGGCCTTCTTCACCGCCTTGATGTAATCGCGAAAGCCCAGTTCGATCAGTATGGCATGGACAGGTACGAGCCGGCGTGACGTTGCCGTCTTGATCGATTTACTGTCATCGCTGGCCTCGGCCGCATAATCGTCGATGTCGATATAGGTGATGGTGCCATCGGCTTTCACATCGGCGATCATGGCCTGGCCGACTTCCTCCAGCCGGGCGCCCGTCGTCAGGCCGAGCAGAAATAGCCAGTACAGCGTCATGTCGCTGACCAGACGATCCTGCTTCCACGTCGCGGGGGCGGTGAACAGAGGGCTGGCGAACAGCCGTTGCAACTCCTCTTCCTGAAAGGTCTGGCGAGCGGCGGCACCGGTCTTGGAATAGCCGAGGATCGGCACATCGCGGCCCTCGTTGCGGCTGATCCACTTCTGGCCCTTGGCGAAGCTCAGCAGCGCCTGGATCGCGCCCACCCGTTTCTTGAGCGTCGCAGGGCTGATCCGGGGCGTATCGGAATACCGATGGCGATTGAGGCGTTCGGTAAAGCTCAGCCCGCGATCGGCGCGCGGCATGGAGGCAGGCAGATGGGCCGCCTCGTCGCGATAATCGAGGAGGTCGTTGTTGACGACCTCCTCGACGGGGATGTCGCCGATGAAATCGATGAAATCGCGTGCGGCACCCTCATACTCGTGCGCGCTCTGCAGGGAGGGCTGCATCACCGCCTGCCAGTCCGCGAACAATTCCATCAGGCGCACGTCGGGGCGTAGACGGCCCGAGGTCGGACGACGCTTGCGGGCCTTGGGCGTTTCGACCGGGACCGCGTCGAGATAGGTCCTGATCGCGGCCTCGATGCCTTCGGGGAGATCGGATGCTGTAGTGTTATTGTGCCGGGCGATCTGGCTGACGATACGGCCAATCTGTTGGTTTCTGGCATCAGGACGGAAGCTTTCATCGCCCCAGCGCCAGATCGTACCGGGCGCATGGCCTAGGGTCGGCTTGCGTCCGGGATGATCGCGGAACAGTGCGGCGTTATTCGCCATTTCCCACCATTGCTGGTCATGCAGAGAGGCAGGGGAACTGCATCCGGTCGGGGTCGCGTTCCACAACCCACGATCGAGTTCCAGCCTGGCCAGTAGCAGCCGTTCTTCACCATCCAGTCCGCCAGTCTTGAATTCGGGGCCCTGGAAATAGGCGAATACCATTTCGTCGGCACGGTCGCGCGCGGAAGGGCAGGGGCTGCCCGTTGCCTTCAGCCGGGCTCCCGCCTCTTCGAACCGCTGTTCAAGTGCGGCGTTGGCTTGGAGGAAGAGCACCGTGGCCTCGCTGCCATTCTTGGTGCCCAGCGATACCTTCCACAACGCCTTGCCGTCGAATGCGGGGCGCAGCTTTTCGGGAATCTGTCGGCGCAGGTAATAAACGCCGGTCGAAGGGTGTTTCCAGGGTGTCGCCATAAGGGCCATTTCAGTGCTCGCTGTACCTGTGCGCTGTACCAGCGAGCGGCAAAGAATGGCTTAATCGCGCAATTCTGCGCTCTTGAGCGCAGATGGTGACCCCTACGGGAATCGAACCCGTGTTTCAGCCGTGAAAGGGCCGCGTCCTAACCGCTAGACGAAGGGGCCGCCGGGTGGCGTGGAGGGGCCTCTAAGGGAGGGTGTCGAAACCGTCAAGCGCTTTTTTCAGTCGGCCCATGCGGCGTCGTCGATATGCAGTTCGGCGACGTCGCGGCCCGACCAGTCGTCGACCTTGGCACGGCCCGCCAGCCACAGGCGACGGCTGCTTCCGGCGCCCAGCAGGGCTTGGCCGAGCACGGTGTCGGCCTGGCGGAAGGCCATGGCCTTCAGGCTGCGTCCGTCCGCGCCCGCGACGATCGCGCGGACATGGTTGGTGCCGACCAGATCGGCCTTGATCACGCGGAAGGGGCCGGCGGCGATCCGGGGGGCGGGCCAGCCCATGCCATAGGGGCCGCCCGCCTCCATCGCGCCGACCAGGCCCGGATTGACTCCGCCGGGGGCCAGGACCGCGTCGACCAGCAGCGCGCGGCCCGCACTGGCGCGCACGACCGCCTCGGCCAGCCGTTCCTCCAGAAAGTCGGCAAACTCGGCGATCCGACCCGCCTCGATCGTCAGGCCCGCCGCCATGGCGTGTCCGCCGCCGGCGATCAGCAGGCCGTGTTCCTTGGCGGCCAGGATCGCCGCGCCCAGATCGACCCCGGTGATCGAGCGGCCCGAGCCCTTGCCCAGCCCATGTTCGTCCACCGCGATGACGATGGCGGGGCGGTCGAGCTTTTCCTTGAGCCGTCCGGCGACGATGCCGATGACGCCGGGATGCCAGCCTTCGCCGGAGACGACCGCCACCTGTCGGTTCCGATCGACGGTGGTTTCGGCGACGGCCTGCACGCCCGCCTCGATCGCGCGGCGTTCGTCGTTGAAATGGTTCAACTCCTCGGCGATCGCACGGGCCTCGACCGGGTCGTCGGTCGTCAACAGGCGGACGCCCAGATCGGCGCGACCGACCCGCCCGCCCGCGTTGATCCGCGGGCCCAGCGCAAAGCCCAGGTCCGCACAGGTCGGCGCGCGGGTCAGACGCGCCGCCTCGGTCAGCGCGGACAGGCCGACATTGCGCCGCTGGGCCATGACCTTCAGTCCCTGGGCGACGAAGGCGCGGTTCAGGCCCTTGAGCGGCGCGACGTCGGCCACCGTGCCCAGCGCGACGAGGTCGAGCAGGTCGAGCAGTCGCGGCTCGGGCCGATCGGCAAAGAAACCGCGCGCGCGCAAGGTGCGGATCAGCGCGGCCCCCAGCAGGAAGCACACGCCGACCGCCGCCAGGTGACCGTGCGCGGCCCCCTCGGTTTCGTCCAGTCGGTTGGGATTCACCACGGCATGGGCGAGGGGGAGCTCGGTCGCGCATTTATGGTGGTCGACCACCAGAATCTCGATGCCCGCCGCCTGCGCCGCGGCCAGCGGTTCGAAGGCCTGCGCGCCGCAATCGACGGTCACGATCAGGTTCGCTCCCTCCGCCTGGAGGCGGAGCAGCGCGCCCGCCGTCGGGCCATAGCCCTCGGTCATGCGATCGGGGATATAGGGGCGGGCGTTCAGGCCCAGGTCGCGGAGCAACCGGACCATCACCGCCGCCGACGTCGCACCGTCGACGTCATAGTCGCCGAAGATCGCCACGGCCTCGCCCGCGATCACCGCGTCGGCCAAGCGATCGGCGGCGCGGTCCATGTCGCGGAAGATCGACGGATCGGGCATGAAGCCCCGGATCGACGGCATGCGATGCGCCTCGATCGCGTCGGGCGGACAGCCGCGCGCCAGCAGCAACTGGGCGACCAGATCGTCATGGCCCAGCCCGTCGCGCGCATCGGCGGCGAGCGCACGCCAACGCCAGGGTTGGCCAAGGATGGACTGGGCGATGCCGAGAACCTCGGTCATGGGCGGATCACGATAAGCGGGAACGTCACGCGAACGCCATGCCATGCCGCATGGAGTCGCGACAAGAGCGGTGGGCGCCGCTTAGTGGCTGACCCAGTTGCCCTCGCGAAACCATTTGGTGATGACGTACTTCGTGCCCTCGACCACCGGCATGCCCTCGTGGAGAGTCATTTCGTTGGGGCTGCCGTCGAGCTTCATGTTGTTCCAGGCCAGCAGCAGGCCGCGACGCGGAGCCACGCGGATACCCGCCTGGGGAAACCAGGTCGCGCCGCCCTCCGCCACGTCGTTGAGATAGATCATCGCGGTCCAGGTCCGCTGTCCGCCATGGACGCGCACCCGTTCCCAATAGCTTTCGCTTTCATGGAAATAATCATGGTGCGCGCGAAACTGCTGGCCCGGCGCGTAACGCTGTCCCTGCATCGTCTCGCCCTGTTCGGGCGCGATGCCGAGGAGGGCCGCGATCGACTCGTCGATCGGCTGCACATCGGGTGACCAGCGGGCCATGTCGCAGCTTTCCGATGTGCGAAAGCCGTAGTCCGGCCGGTCGGACAACAGGGTCGAGGGCCGCCGGTTGGAGTCGATCATTGCCATCAGCGCGTCGCATTGTCGACCGGTCAGGAAATCGGCTTGATAATAAATCTGCGCCGTGTCGGTCGCCACGCGGGTGACGGCCGGGTTGGCGTCGAGATGCTGGCCGACGGTCGCCCCGAAGTGCGCGCGGACGGGGGAGGCGGCGGGATTGCCCTTCGGCTTCCTCGAAAAGAACGACATGCTGCCGATTTGCGATGGCCGCGCGCCAAACACAAGAGGGGAGGGGGTGCCATGGTCCCCTCCCGTCCCGTCCAACGCGTCACCAGAAGATGTCGTACACCACGTCGACGACCAGGCCGCTGCGCACATCGACCAGGATCGCGTCGTTATAATAACGGACCCAGCGATACGCGCCGTAGGCGGGCGGCAGGCGATAGGCGAACGGATCGTCCAGCCAGTAACTCTGGCCGAAGAACATCGGCTCCAGGATCACGCCGCTGGAAAAGCGCTGATAGCCATAGCCGCCGCCCGGCCCGTAATAGCGCGGCAGGTGATAGGCGCCCCGGTTCAGCGATCGCCAGCCCATCCAGTCGTAACGCCGGTCGCGCCGCCAGCCGCGATTCCATTGATCCGCCCAGTTGCGCCGCTCGGCGAAACCATAGGATTGATCGCCATGGTCGCGCCAGTCACCATTGTTGCGGCGGAAGCGGTCGCGCTCTTCCCGCTGGCGACGTTCGTCGTCACGCCAGCGTTGGTCCTGGCGCTGGTCCTGCCATTGCTGGCCACGGTCGCCACGCCATCCGTCGGGCCCCCGATCCTGGCGGTAGACCCGCACGCCGCTGGCCCCCGGATCGGGGCGCGGCATGGGCGCAGGCCTGGACTGGTCGCGCCAGCCGCCGCGATTGCCCCCGGAATTCCCCCATGCGCGTTCCTGGCCGGGAACGGGCGCGGGTGACGGCTCGGGTCGGTTGCGCCAACGCTCGCCGCGCCCACCGCCGTCGCGCGGGTCGACGCGCGGTGCGGCCTGGGGCGGGCGCGGGGCCTCGGCATGGTCCGGGCGAAAGGCCGGACGGTTTTCGGGGAAGGATTCGCGGTTGTTGAACAATGGCCGCCCCTCGCTGCGCTCCAGCCGTCCGGCCGGACCACCGGGCCCGCCCGGGCCGCCACGCGGCGGACCACCCTCGGGCCGGGCGCGCGGGCCTTCATCCATCCGCAGGTCCTGTGCACGTGCCGCCGCCGGGGTCGCCCCCGCCACCATCGCCGTCGCCGCCAGCAGAGCCGCCATCCAACGCCTGTTCATCATCGCTTACCCCATGTGTCGGCGCACGAGCCGACCCCGATCATGAGACGGGTTCTGCCAGACGTGCGTTGAGCGGTTGCTGAACTGGCCTGTCAGCAACGTGAAAGAATCATGGCGCGATCATGCCGGTGAAAGCGGGCCTCAGCGCTCCTCGGGCATCGCCCCCGGCACCAGCGCGGGGACGGCACGGGCGGCGTCGGCGGGATCGGTGCCGGGCATCGGGGCGGCGGGAATGGTTTCCTCGCCGCGGCCTGCGCGGGCGGCGCGCTGGATGGCATCGACCAGACGGGGGTAGATGCCGCAGCGGCACAGGTTCGTGATCTGCGCGCGGATCATTTCCTCCGACGGGTCGGGATGCTGGCGGATCAGCGCGGCGGCGGCCATCACCATGCCGGGGATGCAATAGCCGCACTGGCTGACATTGGCCGCCAGAAAAGCCTGCTGAACCGGGTGCGAGCGGTCGCGGGACAGGCCCTCGATCGTGGTGACGACGCTGCCCTCGATCCGGCCGATCGATACCTGACAGCTTCGGACCGCGCGGCCGTCGATATCGACCGTGCATGCGCCGCAATCGCCGGTGCCGCAGCCATATTTGGTGCCGGTCAGGTTCGACGCATCGCGCAGCGCCCAGAGCAGCGGCGTGTCGGGCGGCAGGCGATAGCGGACGGGCTGGTTGTTGACGGTGAAGCTGGACATCGCGAAGCCGGGCTTAGCCGATGCGCGGGGCGGGTGCTACCGATCCAGCAACGGCGCGGCACGGTCGAGCGACAGGTCCGCGTCCGAAAACCGGATCGGCGTGCGCACGCCCGGCACGCTCGATCCGTCCGGCCGCTCGGGCAGGATGGCAAGGCCGCGCGCCAAGATCTGCGGGTCGGCAAAGGCCTGTTCGACGGTGTTGATCGGCCCGGCCGGGACGCCGGCGGCCTCCAGCGCGGCCAGCAATGCGTCGCGCGGCCAGCGGGCGGTGGCGACCTCGATCACCGGGGTCAGCGTGTCGCGATGTTCGCAGCGCAGCGCATTGGTCGCAAAGCGCGGGTCGTCGCCATCGATCCCGACCACCTTCGCAAAGCGCCGGAACTGCGCATCGTTGCCGACGGCCAGGATGAACCAGCCATCGCTCGCCGGGAAGGCGGCATAGGGGACGATGTTGGGATGCGCATTGCCCAGCCGCGTCGGCGTCCGGCCCGAAGCGAGATAGTTCATCGCCTGGTTCGCCAGTACGCCGGTCATCGTGTCGAGCAGCGCCATGTCGATCTGCTGCCCCCGACCGGTGCGCGTCCGCATGTGCAGCGCGGCCTGGATCGCGATCACCGCATAGAGCCCGGTCATGATGTCGGCCAGCGCCACGCCGATCTTCTGCGGCGCGCCGTCTGGTTCGCCGGTCAGGTCCATGATGCCGCTCATGCCCTGCACGATGAAGTCGTATCCCGCACGCGGCGCATAGGGGCCGTCCTGCCCGAAGCCGGTGATCGAGCAATAGATCAGGCGCGGGTTGATCGCCGACAGGCTGGCATAGTCCAGGCCATAGCGGGCGAGGCCGCCCAGCTTGAAATTCTCGATCACGACATCGGCGTCGGCGATCAGGTCGCGGACCCTGGCCTGCCCCTCGGGTGTGGCGAAGTCGGCGACAAGCGAGGTCTTGCCGCGATTGGCGGCGTGGAAATAGGCCGCATCCCGGCTGCCGTCCGGGTTGTCGATGAAGGGCGGACCCCAGCGGCGGGTATCGTCACCCTCGGGGCTCTCGACCTTGATCACCTTCGCACCGAGATCGGCCAGCACCTGGCCTGCCCAGGGACCGGCGAGAATGCGGGCGAGTTCGACGACCTTCAGGCCGGTGAGGGGGGCGGGTTTGGCCATCTAAATCCTCCCCAAGCTGTGCTTGGGGAGGGGGACCATCGCGCCAGCGATGGTGGAGGGGCACGACGAACCTGCCATGCCCCTCCACCATGGCCTTCGGCCACGGTCCCCCTCCCCATCGGAGATGGGGAGGATTTGCGTAATGCTCAAAACGCCGCGATCCCCGTGATCGCGCGGCCCAGGATCAGCGCATGGACGTCGTGCGCCCCTTCATAGGTGTTGACCGTCTCCAGGTTCACCAGATGGCGCATCACCTGATATTCGCCCGAAATGCCGTTGCCGCCATGCATGTCGCGCGACGCCCGCGCGATATCCAGCGCCTTGCCGACATTGTTGCGCTTGACGATCGAGATCATCTCGGGCGCGAACCGGCCTTCGTCCATCAGCCGCCCGACGCGTAGCGACGCCTGCAGGCCCAGCGCGATCTCGGTCTCCATATCGGCCAGCTTCTTCTGGTAGAGCTGAGTCGCGGCCAATGGTCTGCCGAACTGCTTGCGGTCCAGGCCGTACTGGCGCGCCGCGTGGAAGCAGAACTCCGCCGCGCCCATCGCGCCCCAACTGATGCCGTAGCGAGCGCGGTTGAGGCAGCCGAACGGACCCTTCAGCCCCTCGACATGCGGCAGCAGCGCGTCCTCGCCCACCGCCACCTCGTCCATCATCACCATGCCGGTGATCGATGCGCGCAAGGACAGCTTGTTGTCGATCTTGGGCGCGGACAGCCCCTTCATGCCCTTTTCCAGCACGAAGCCCCGGATCACACCGCCATGCGCCTCCGACTTGGCCCAGATCACGAAGACATCGGCGATCGGGGAGTTCGAAATCCAGGTCTTGGCCCCGGACAGGACATAGCCGCCGTCCACCTTCTTCGCGGTGGTGCGCATGCCGCCGGGGTCGGAGCCCGCATCGGGTTCGGTCAGGCCGAAACAGCCGATCCACTCGCCGCTGGCCAGCCTGGGGAGGTAACGGTGCCTCTGTTCGTCCGAGCCATAGGCATGGATCGGATACATGACGAGGCTGGACTGCACGCTCATCATCGAGCGGTATCCGCTGTCGATCCGCTCCACCTCGCGCGCGATCAGGCCGTACGCGACATAGGATGCGCCCACGCCGCCATATTCCTCCGGGATGGTCGGGCCCAACAGCCCCAGCTCGCCCATCTCGCGGAAGATCGCGACATCGGTATGCTCGTTCGCGAACGCCTCGATGATGCGCGGGGCCAGTCGGTCGTCGGCATAGGCGCGCGCGGTGTCGCGGATCATCCGCTCGTCATCGCTCAGCTGGTCGTCGAGCAGGAACGGGTCCGCCCAGTCGAACTTGCCCATCGGGGACATTGATCTCTCTCCTTATGTCCCTCGCTTCTCGGCAAGGCGGGCGGCTTTGTCCACCCCCGGCCGCGACGGGGCGTGGGCCGGATACATACAAAAGGCCCCTCCCGCGGGAAGCGGGAAGGGCCAGTCTTTCCAACGCGCCAAAGGGGGGGTGGCGTCAGAGCTTGAAGCTGAGCGTCGCGCGCAGGTCGCGCCCGGACAGCGGTGCGAAGTCCTTGAGGACGCTGGCATGGCGGCGCGCGTCGACATCGAAGATGTTGTTCGCCGACAGGGTCAGCGTCGTCGGGTTCAGCGTGCCCCAGGGCTTGAGCTGGACCGAGGCGTTGACGAGCGTGAAGCCGTTGGTCGGCGTCTCCAGGCCCAGCACGCGGGTCTGGCGGAAGCTGCGTTCGACCTCGACGCGCGCGTTCACGCGGTCCGACTGCGCCTCGAGCCCGCCGAGCAGGCGCAGGGGCGGGATGCGCGGGGCAGGGCCGGTGCCGATGATCTGGGCATGGACATAGTCGCCGAGCAGGTCGGCGTTGATCGCGTATTTGCCCAGCGTGGCGAGGCGCAGCGAACCCTCCGCCTCGATGCCGTAATAGCGGGCATCGGCCTGCGCATATTGGAAGCAGGGCAGGTCGACCTCACGGCCCGACGGTGCGGCGGCGGCTTCGCACGGACCCTGCTGCACCAGCGCGTCATAGATGTAGTTGGAGAAGCGGTTGTAATAGGCGGACGCGTCGAAGCTATAGCCGTCGCCGTGACCGTGGACGGTCGCCTCGATGCCCCAGCTCGCTTCCTTCTTGAAGTCGGGGTTGCCCAGTTCATAGGCCTCGGTCCCGGCGTGTGGGCCGTTGGCGAACAGTTCTTCGGCCGAGGGCGCGCGTTCGGTGCGCGACAGGTTCAGGCCCGCCCGCCAGTCGGGGGCAAAGCCGTAGCTGGCGCCGATCGAACCCGAAAAGGCGTCGAAGTTGCGCTGGCCCCGGAAGAAGCGGTCGTCGGTGACGGCGGTGCGCGCGGTCAGCGAGGTATGCTCGAAGCGGGCACCCGCCTCCATCTTGAACGCGCCGCGATCCAGCTGTTGCAGCGTGAACAGGCCGACCTGCGCGGTGTTGTTGCGGGGCAGGAACGCCTCTTCGCCGCGCACGTCGAAGTCGCGGTTGAAGAACTGCACGCCCGACGCACCCTGCCAGCCGCCGCGCTTGGCCTGGACCAGTTCGACGCGGCTTTCGATGCCCTTGTTGTAGAAGGCGGTGCCGACCTCGCCGGTTTCCTCCAGCTCGAAGTGGCGATACTCGGCCGCCCCGGCGCGCAGGCGGATGCGGTCCAGGAAGCCGCCGCCCGTCTCGATCTCACCGCGCAGGTCGAGGCGGTTCTGGACCAGGCTGAGGCGCGGGGCCTCCGGCTCCTCGCCGCCGGGCGTCAGATTGTAGCGGACCGGAACGCCGTACAGGCTGTCATAATGGCTGTAGGCGATGCCCAGCGAACCGGTGTCGGTGATCAGCGCGCCGCCCAGGCCTGCGGTCCAGGTCTCGCTGGCGGTGTTGGGCAGGCGACCGCGCAGGTTCGCGACCGCGCCGAAGTTCAGCGGATCGTTCGGGGCCTGCGCGGCGGCGGCCTGCGCCTGGGCACGCGCGCGCGGGCTCAGGACATAGCCGCCGATCTTCAGGTCGTCGGTCTTCAGATAGGAGCCATCGGCGTGCAGCACGAACTGCTTGCCCACCGCGACATCGGCGGCCCCGGCCACCGATCGCTCATTGGCGGCCGAGCCATAGGAGCCCATGCCCGACAGGCGATAGCCGTTTTCGGGCACCGTGCGCGGGATGCGGGTGTCGATCACATTGACCACGCCGCCGACCGCCGACGATCCGAACAGCAGGGCGGAGGGGCCGCGCAGCACCTCGACCCGCTCGGCGAGCAGGGGGTTGATGACGACCGCATGATCGACGCTGGTGTTCGACACGTCGATCGAACCGATGCCGTCGGACAGGACGCGGATACGCTCGCCCTGGAAACCGCGGAGCACCGGGCGCGAGGCGTTGGGGCCGAACGAGGTCGCCGACACACCCGGCTGGCGCGCCAGCGTCTCGCCGATGGTCGGGCGGATCGAGCGTTGCAGTTCGTCACCCGTCACGATCGAGGTGCCCGCCAGCACATCGGCCTCGGACTGCTGGACCGGCGCGGTCACCACGATCTCGCGACCGCGATTGGCGGTGGGCGCGTTGGACTGGGCGACGGCGGGGGCCGCGAGCAGGCTGGCGAGCGCGGTGGCCGACAGGCCGGACAGGAGGACAGGCTTGAACACGAACAGGGCTCCCGAGGAATGAAGCCCTGCTGCGTAGCGAGGTGATACAACATATCAAGCGAAAAATGACGCCTGAATGGCGTCGCCGTCATCCATTCGCCGCATCGAGACAGAGCAGCGCGCGCAGACGCCAGGCGTCGTCCACCGGCTCGACCGTCAGATCGGCTACGATGTCGCGCCCCATCGGCAGGTCGCGATCCGGCAGTTCCGCCAGCCAGGCGAACAGGGCCGGGGCGGCGCGCGCCGTCAGCGTGAGGGTGACGACGACCCCGGCGAACGTCGCCGAGGACCAGGGCGTGACGTCCTCCACCTCAAGCACGACCGGGCATCCGGCGCGCATCGCATCGCCGGACAGGATACGCGCCAGACGCTCGCCGCGATCGACGGGGCGGCGGATGCGATAGGGCGATTTCGGCTGCGCCGTCGCGTGATGCGACGGATGGAGCAGGGAGGCTGTCGCGATCATGCCTGCGGCCCCCGGATGAAGGCGGCAACGCGGGCGATCATCTGCGTGCCCGGCTCGCGCCCCTTGCGCAGGTCGCTGACCAGCCGTGGATCATTGACCGCCAGTCGCCCGAATTTCGTTTCCGGCATATGCGTCGTTTTCAGATAGCCTTCGATCAGCCTCAGCAATTCCATGGACATTCTCCCAAAGTCCGATTCCCGTTTGAATGTTCATGATCCGTTCTCATTTCCAACTTGTCTAGGAAAATTCCTATGCCTATATCATCGGCTATGACGGGCTCCGAGATCAGGACGGCAATTCAGGCGCTTGCGGCACAGGCGGGGGTCAGTCTGGCGGCGCTGTCGCGGATGCTGGGGCGCAACGAGGCCTATCTCCAGCAGTTCGTGCAGCGGGGCACGCCGCGCGTGCTGGCGGAGGGGGATCGACGACAGCTGGCGGAGTTTTTCGGGGTGTCCGAAACGCGGCTGGGCGCTTCGCCCGAGGCCGGGCCGATGCTGATGCGACGGCTGGCGGTGGCGGCTTCCGCCGGGCCGGGCGCGACCGTGGACGGCGAGGTGATGCTGGGCGTCGAGGCGATCGACCGCCAACTGGCGCGCAGGCTGGGACTGCGCGACGGGTCGGCCTCGGTCATCCGGGTGCGTGGTGATTCGATGGCGCCGGGGTTGCTCGACGGCGATCATCTGGTGGTGGACCAGGACGATGTGCGCCCGACCGCGCGCGGCGGGCTCTACGTCATCCGCATCGGCGACGCGCTGCTGGTCAAGCGGGTCCGCGCCGGGGCGCAGGGATTGACGGCATCCAGCGACAATCCCGCCGCACCGCCATTGCCCGATGGACCGATCGCGGTGATCGGCCGCGTGGTGTGGCAGATGCGGATGCCGAATTAAGGCCGATGCCCCCTTTCTGCCCAACAGTGGAGAGGAACCGGAGACCCTATCGCCCGCGCCACCACAGTAGAAGCGCGACGGCGATGCCGATCGCCAAGCCGATCAGGACGCCCAGCGTGACCTCGCCGGTGGCCACGCCCCCGACGATTCCGCCGACCACACCCAGGGCGATGAAGATGCCGCCCGCAGGCCCGGTCGAGGCCGATGGCGGTGCAGGCGGGGAAACGGGCGGGGGCAGGGGATCAAGGGGATCGGTCATGCCCCATCCTGTCACGGCGGACGCGATCCGGCCAGTCGCACCATGGTTGACAAGCCGCTAACCAGCCGCGGGGGGGCTCCATTCATAACCCCGGCTTAGTCGGACATTCGTTCCAGGCTCGTATTCGGGGTATACATGTACGATCACCGCGACTTCCGTCCCGTCACGCCGTTCGTCAGCGACAACGACGTGGCGACCGCGGCGGCGCTGATGAGGACGTTCGGCGAATCGGCGGGGGGCGAGGCGGCGGCGCGCGCGGATCGCAGCCGGGGGCTGGGCAACTATATACATTTCTGCCGCTGGCGTCAGATTGAGCGGCTGATCGCCCTGCTGGCGCATGACGAGGTTTTCGGCACCATCCATTGAGGCCGTGGAGCGGCGCGCCGTCGTTGCGCGACCACCGGATCGGCAAATCTGTTCAAGCGAGGTGGCTTGGGGGTGTCGTTATCGCCTTCGCGCGGCTAGGGATTGCTGCATGATGGTCCGCGTCAGGCGGCCGTGCCGCTCGGCCGCCATCTTATGCATCGCAATGGGGGTGGGCGGCACGGGCTGGTCCGGCCGCGCCGTTGCGCAGACCGCATCCGCCGCGCCCGGCAAGCCGCCCGCGCAGACCACGCCGTCGCCCGATGTCGACGATCCCACGATGCTCGACCCGACCGCGCCGCTGGCCCCGCTGCCCGAGATCGGCGTCGCCTGGCCCGATCTGGCGACCGCGCCGGGCGATCCGGCAGGCGTCATGGCGGGACGGGTCGATGCGGCGGCCGAGCGGCGTTATCGCTGGCGGGTCGAGGGGATCGACGGAGCAGGTGCGCTCGTCCGCCAGCGTTTCGACCAGTTGTCCTCGCTCGATGCCAATGACGACGAACCCGCCAATGCCGCGCAGCTCGACCGCCGCGCGCGCGAAGACGCCGCGCTGCTGACCAATTTGTTGCGCGGGGCGGGCTATTACGATGCCCAGGTCGCCACCCGGATCGAGCCGGGCGACCAGCCCACCGTCGTGCTGGAGGCCGTACCGGGCAATCTCTACCGGTTCGCGGGCATCACGCTGGAGGGAGTGCAGGCGGCGGGAGACAAGGCGCGGTCGCTGGAGACGGCGTTCGGTATCAAGCCCGGCGATCCCGTCAACGCCGACACGATCGTGGCGGGCGAGGCGCGACTGAAGGCGGCGGTGGGCGAGGAGGGCTTTCCCTTTGCCAAGGTGGCCGAGCCCCGGATCGTGGTCGACCGGGCGGAGCGTACCGCGACGCTGGACCTGTCGGTCGATCCGGGCTCGCCGCGTCGTTATGGCCGGATCGTCATGGCGAACGACAAGTTGTTCGACGCCGCCCATGTCCAGGACATTGCGCGGTTCCGACCGGGCGAGCCTTACGATTCCGCCGGACTTGACGATCTGCGCCGGGCACTGGTCCAGACCGGCCTCGTCTCGTCGGTCGATGTGAAGCCCGTGCCCGGCGCCACGCCCGAAACGGTGGATATCGCCGTGGCTCTTGAACCGGCGCCGCCGCATACCATCGCGGGCGAGTTGGGTTACGGCACCGGCGAAGGCGCAAGCGCCACGATCAACTGGACCGACCGCAACCTCTTCCCGCCCGAAGGCGCGCTGACCCTGCGCAGCGTGCTGGGCACGCGCGAGCAGCTGGGCGCGGTCGTCTTTCGACGCAACAACTTCCAGGGGCGCGACCGGGTGCTGACGGCGCAATTCTCCGCCGCACACATCCTGCGCGATGCCTATGAGGCCAAGACGCTGTCGCTGTCGGCCGGGTTGGAGCGACAGACCAACATCTTCTTCCAGAAGACCTGGACCTGGTCGCTGGGTGCCGAGCTGCTGACCTCGGACGAGCGCGACGTGATCGAGAGCACGGGCCAGCCGCGTCGGCGGACATTCTTCATCGGCGCGTTGCCGACCAGCCTGAACTATGACGGGTCCGACGACCTGCTCAACCCGACGCGCGGCTTTCGCCTCGGCGGGCGGCTCAGCCCCGAACTGTCGCTCCAGGGCAGCGTCTTCGGCTATACCCGCACACAGGTCGACGCCAGCCTGTACCACCCGTTCGGCAAGCGGGTCGTGCTGGCCGCGCGGACCCGGCTGGGCACGATCCTGGGCGCGCCGCGCGACCAGATCGCCCCGTCGCGGCGTTTCTATGCGGGCGGCGGCGCCTCGGTGCGGGGCTACGGCTTTCAGGCGATCGGGCCGCGCGACGCGAACAACGATCCGATCGGCGGGCGCAGCCTGGCCGAATTCTCGATCGAGGCGCGGGTGCGCACCTTCGGCAATTTCGGCATCGTGCCGTTCCTGGATGCGGGCAACATCTCGACCTCGCCACTGCCGCGCCTGACCGGCCTGCGCTTCGGCACCGGGCTGGGCGTGCGTTATTATTCCAATTTCGGCCCGATCCGCCTGGACGTCGGCACGCCGCTCAACCCGCAGCTCGGCGACAGCCGGGTCGCGGTCTATGTATCGCTGGGGCAGGCCTTTTGAGCGACGCGCCCGAGCCTTCCCCGCCACCACGCGCGCGCCGTCGCTGGGGGCGGGCCGTATTGGTCGCGGCGGCCGGACTGGTCGGCATCGTGCTGGCCGCGTTGGCGATCGTCGACACGTCGATCGGCCATCGCTGGGTCGCCGACCGGGTCGCGACCATCCGTACCGATACGGGCCTGCGCTTTTCGATCGGGCGGATCGACGGGTCGCTCTATTCGGACATGCGGCTGGTCGACCTGCGGGTCTATGACCTGGACGGCCTCCTGGTCCGGGTGCCGCAGGCGCGGCTGGACTGGCGGCCGTGGAACTGGACGCGGGGGATGCTCGACATCCGGCGGGTCGAGGCACCGCTGGCGACGCTGTATCATGTGCCGCATACCCGGAAGACCGGGCGGCAGGGGCCGATCCTGCCCGATTTCGATATCCGAATCGACCGGCTGCGGCTCGACCGGCTGATCCTGGCCACGCCCGTGCTGGGTCGTCAGCGGGTGGCGCGGATACAGGGGCGGGCGGATATCCGGAACGGCCGGGCGCTCGTCGCGATCGACGGGCTGGTGGCGGGGACCGACCGTCTGCGCCTGCGGCTGAATGCGCGGCCCGATCGCGACCGGTTCGATTTGGACGTCGCGGCACGCGGCGGCGCGGACGGTGTGCTGGCCCGGATGGTCGGGGCCCGTTCCCCCGTCTCGCTCGTCATCGACGGGGCCGGCCGCTGGTCGCGCTGGGACGGGCGGGCGCGGGCGACGATCGCGAACCGACGCGCGGTGGCGCTCGGTCTGTCGGCGCGCGCCGGGCGCTATACGCTGTCGGGGGACGTCGCGCCTGCGCTGGTCCTGCACGGGCGGTTGCAGCGTTTGACCGCACCGCGCATCGTGGTCGCGGGACAGGCCGATTTCACCGACCGGCGGCTGAACGGCGCGCTGGTCCTGCGCTCGCCCGCCCTGCGGGTGCGGGCACGCGGGCTGATCGACCTGGGGGCCAATCGGTTCGAGGGACTGCGCATCGATGCCGCCCTTTTGCGGCCTAACGCGCTGTTCGCCAATATGAGCGGGCAGACGATCGCGCTGACCACGCGGCTGGACGGTGCCTTCGAGCGCGCGAGCTTCGACTATACGCTGGCGGCGCGTCGCTTCGCCTTCGACCGGACGGGGTTCGAGGATGCGCGGGCGAGCGGCAAGGGGCGGTTGACCGGTGCCTGGCCCTGGACGCTGCCGGTGCGCTTCACGGCGCAACGTGTGACCGGCATCGGCGATGTCGCAGGGGGTATCCTGCACCGCCTGTCGGTGGCGGGCAATTTGCGCATCACGCCGCGCGCGATCGACGGGCAGGGGTTGGTGCTGCGCTCCGACAAGCTGGCGGGCAAGCTGGCGCTGCGCATCGACCTGACCAATGGGCGCTATGACGTCGCCTTGAACGGCGCGCTGCAACGTTATCTGATCCCCGGTCTGGGCATCGTCGATGTCCGCTCGACCCTGAACGTGGTGCCGGGTGCTGATGGGCACGGCACGCGCGTCGTCGGCAAGGGCGAGGCGCAGGTCCGTCGGCTCGACAATGCGTTTCTCCGTTCGCTGGCGGGCGGTCTGCCGCATCTGACCACGGACGTGGAGCGCGGTGTGGACGGCGTGTTCCGCTTCCGTCGCCTGGTGCTGACCGGACCCAATATCCGCCTGACCGGCGAAGCCATAAGGCGGCGGGACGGGACGTTCCGCTTCGTCGGTGGCGGACGCCAGCGCAGCTATGGCCCGGTCCAGCTGGTGCTCGACGGCCGGATCGACCGGCCCACGCTCGACCTGACGCTGGCCGCGCCGAACGCGGCAATGGGGCTCAGCGGCGTGACGGCGCATCTTGACCCGACCGATCAGGGCTATGGTTTTCGCGCGGTCGGTGGTTCCCGGCTGGGGCCGTTCCAGGCGAGCGGTGCGATCCTGTTGCCGCGAGGACAGGCTGCGGTGATCCAGTTCAACCCGCTGCTCGTCGCGGGCGCCCGCGCCACCGGGGCGCTGACCGTCGCCAAGGGGGGCTTTGACGGGCGGCTCGACGTAGCGGGGGGCGGCGTGTCGGGCGAGTTGCTGTTCCGCCCCGTAAACGACGTGCAGCGGGTCGAGGCGCATCTGGCGGCGCGTCAGGCGCAACTGGCGGGCGTGACGGTGCGGCAGGGGCGGCTGGACCTTGTCACGTTGCTCGATCCGGCGGGTGCGTCGGTCGAGGCGTCGGCCAGGGCGCAGGGGCTGCGGCACGGCGCCCTCAACATCGCCCAGCTCAACGGCACCGCCCGGCTGCGTGGCGGTATGGGCGAGGTGCGGGTCGGCATCTCCGGCACGCGTGGTCGCGCCTTCACGATCCAGACGGTGACCCAGGTCACGCCGGGCCGCTTCGTGGTGAACGGGCAGGGGACGCTGGACCGTCGTCCATTGCAACTGCTGTCGCCCGCGATCGTGACGCGCGAGGACGATGGCTGGGTCTTGGCCCCGACCCGGTTGAGCTTTGCGGGGGGCGAGGCGAAGCTGGCCGGGCGGCAGGATGCCGACGGGACCGAGGTCCAGGCCAGCCTGACGCGGATGCCGCTGGCCGTGCTCGATATCGGCTATCCGGGCTTGGGCCTGGGTGGTTCTGCGACGGGCACGCTCACCATCCGCCAGGGGACGGGTGCGCCGACGGGCAAGGTCGACCTGACCATTCGCGGCCTGACCCGAGCGGGTCTAGTCCTCAACTCGCGGCCGATCGACATGGGCGTGGCGGGGCTGTTGGCGGACGACCGTCTGGGCGTGCGCGCCGTCATGGCCTCGGGGGGCAAGACCATCGGGCGCGCCCAGGCGCTGATCGTGCCCGGCGGCGCGGGGGACTGGGCCGCGCGGATGCAGGCGGGGCGACTGATCGCGCAGCTGCGCTATGCCGGGCCCGCCGACACGCTGTGGCGGCTGACCGGGGTCGAGATGTTCGACCTGTCGGGCCCGGTCGCCATCGGCGCGGACGTGACGGGCTCGCTGAGCCAGCCGGTCATTCGCGGTGCGGTGAAGGCGGTCGGTGCGCGGATCGAAAGCGCCACGACCGGCACCGTCCTGACCGACGTGCAGGCCAGCGGCCGCTTCGGCGGATCGCGCCTGGTCATCGACCGGTTCACCGGCCAGGCGGGCAAGGACGGCCGGGTCAGCGGCACCGGGCAGTTCGAGTTTGCAGCGGCCAACGGCGTCGGCCTCGACCTGTCGCTGAATGCCGCCAATGCGGTCATGATCGCCCGCGACGATATCGGTGCGACGGTCACCGGGCCGCTGACCATCCATTCCGATGGCGCGGGGGGCACGATCTCGGGCGACGTGGTCCTCAACCGCAGCCGCTATCGCCTGGGCCGCGCGACGGCGGCGACGGCGGTGCCGCAGCTCAACATCCGGGAGATCAACATCCCCGGCGGCGGTGAGGAAGACGACGTGCCGCGCAAGCCCTGGACGCTTGCGATCCAGGCCAGGGCGCCAAACGGCCTGATCGTCTCGGGTCTGGGCCTGAACAGCGAATGGTCGGCAGACCTGAAGATCGGCGGCGCGCCCGACAATCCGGCGATCACCGGCCAGGCGACGCTGATCCGCGGCGATTATGAATTTGCCGGTCGCGAGTTCGATCTGGCGCGCGGCGTCATCCGTTTCGGCGGAGAGGTGCCCGCCAACCCCGCGCTCGACATTGCCGCCAACGCCAATGTCCAGGGGCTGAGCGCGACGATCCGCGTGACCGGCACCGCGTTGAAGCCGGAGATCGGCTTTTCCAGCACGCCGGCACTGCCCAATGACGAACTGCTCTCGCGTCTGCTCTTCGGCACGTCGATCGCCAGCCTGTCCGCGCCCGAGGCGTTGCAGCTGGCCGCGGCGGTCGCCGCACTTCAGGACGGTGGCCGCGGGCTGAACCCGATCAATGCGGTGCGGCGGGCGGCAGGGCTCGACCGGTTGCGCGTCCTGCCCGCCGACGTGCAGATCGGCCGCGCCACCTCCGTCGCGGCGGGCAAGTACATCACCCGGCGTTTCTATGCCGAGATCATCACCGACGGGCAGGGTTACTCGGCGACCCAGATCGAGTTTCAGGTCACGCGCTGGCTGTCGCTGCTCTCCAGCATCTCGACGCTGGGGCGGCAGAATGTGAACCTGCGGATATCCAAGGACTATTGAGGCGTTGCCCCGCCCGAACCCGCGAACAGGAGATGCGCCCATGGAAAAGACCGCGTTCATCGAAAAGACCGGCGGGCCCGAGGTCATCCAGTGGCGTGACGAGGACCTGCCGCCGCCGGGGCCGGGCGAGGTTCGGATGCGGCACCACGCAGTCGGGCTGAACTATATCGACACCTATCACCGCAGCGGCCTCTATCCGATCGACCTGCCCGGCAAGCTGGGCTCCGAAGCGGCGGGCGTGGTCGAGGCGGTGGGAGAGGGCGTGACCGACTTCGCGGTCGGCGACCGGGTCGGCGTATTCGGCCCCGCGCGCGGTGCCTATGCCACGGCACGCAACGTCGCGGCCGAGCTGCTGGTGCCGCTGCCCGACCATGTCGATGACGAGACGGCGGCGGCGATCCTGTTGAAGGGGGCGACGACCGCCTTCCTGATCGAGGATTGCGCGAAGGTGCAA
Source organism: Sphingomonas flavida (assembly GCF_036663655.1). Lineage (NCBI taxonomy): Bacteria > Pseudomonadati > Pseudomonadota > Alphaproteobacteria > Sphingomonadales > Sphingomonadaceae > Sphingomonas > Sphingomonas flavida. The sequence goes on along the minus strand of NZ_JAXOJH010000020.1, from coordinate 34,275 downwards.
TCCGGCTGGACCGTGCTGGTCCATGCGGCGGCGGGCGGGGTCGGGCATCTGGCGGTCGGCTGGCTGAAGGCGATCGGGGCGACGGTGATCGCGACCGTGGGCAGCGAGGCCAAGGCGGAGCGGGCCCGCGCGGCGGGTGCCGACCATGTCATCCTCAACCGGCAGGAGGACGTCGCCGCCCGCGTGCGCGAGATTACCGGCGGCGCGGGCGTGCCGGTGGTGCTCGACGGCGTGGGCAAGGCGACCTGGGACGCCTCGCTGAACAGCACCGCGCGGCGCGGGCTGATCGTCAGCTTCGGCAATGCCTCTGGCGCGGTGGACGGCGTCAATCTGGGCATATTGGCGGCCAAGGGCTCACTGTTCGTCACCCGGCCGACATTGTTCGATTATGCGGTGACGCCAGAGGAGAAGCGCAGCCTGATCGCGCGGGTCTTCGCGATGCTGGAGAAGGGCGCGATCACGCCGGAGATCGGGCAGAGCTTTGCCCTGGCCGATGTGGCCGAGGCGCACCGGGCGATCGAAGCGGGCGAGACGGTGGGGAGCACGGTGCTGATCCCGTGAGGGGAGGGATACACCCGGCCCTAAATCCCCGCTAACCAGTCCGCCAACACCGCACCCGGAGACCAAGATGATCGCGCTCCTTCCCCTCGCGCTGCTCGCTGCCCAGACCGCCCCCGTCACGCCGCCAGCCCCCGCCACGACCGAGGCGCCCAAGCCCGTCATGGCGCGCGTGGCGATGCAGACCAGCCTGGGGCCGATCGTGCTCGACCTGGATCGTACCCATGCGCCGATCACGACCGCCAATTTCCTTCGCTATGTCGATCAGCACCGGCTGGACGGGGTGACCTTCTATCGCTCGGTCCGCGTTGCCCCCGATTTCGGCTTCGTCCAGTTCGGTATCCGGAACGAACCCAAGCGCATCCTGCCGCCGATCGCGCATGAGCCGACGACCAAGACCGGCATCAAGCATACCAATGGCACCATCTCGATCGCCCGCCTCGCTCCCGGCACGGCGCGCGGTGACTTCACGATCATGGTCGGCGACCAGCCTTCGCTCGACGCCGATCCCACCAAGCCCGGTGACAATCTGGGCTATGCCGCCTTCGGCCATGTCGTCGAGGGAATGGACGTGGTCCACCAGATACTGGGCCAGCCCGCCGATCCCGCCAAGGGGCCGTTCAAGGGCGAGATGCTGGCCGCGCCGGTCAAGATCCTTTCCGCCAAGCGGGTGACCGTCACGCCGTGACCGCCATATTGTTGGTCATCGGCACCTTTCGCCTCGCCGCCCGACCAACTGGCGGCCGCGCGGCCGGTGATGCAGCGTATCATCGACGCCAGCCGCGTCGAGCCGGGATGTTTGGACTATGGCTATGCCGAGGACGTACTCGATCCCGGCCTGATCCATGTCACCGAGCGGTGGGTCGATCAGGCCGCGCTGGATCGCCACTTCGCCTCGCCGCATATCGCACAGTGGCGTGGCATCTGGCCCTCGCTCGGCATCGGCGAACGCCGATTGTCGATTTATGAAGTCGGCGAAGCCCGCGCGACCTGAACCGGTCAGAGCGCGGCTTCGGTGCGGCAGCTGGTCTTGGTCCCGACGACCTCGACCGTAGCCCGCTCGCCGTGCGCCATCGGAACCAGATTTTCGCGACCCTTCCAGTTGAACTTGAAGGTCACCGGGCCGACCAGCCGGCAGATCGCGCCCTTGCCCTTCATCATGCACATATCGTCCAGGCGTTTATATTCGGCCACATTCGCGGGCTCGATCGGCTTCACCCCGACGCCGGTCGCCGCCGAGCCACCGATCAGGAAGCGCTGGCCGAAACTCATCGCATTGGCCGTCCATGCGGTGTGCCCGTCCGGGGCGGCAGGCTTGTCGATACCGCTGTTCATCGCGAGGCGGGCACAGAAGTCGCCCTTGGCGGCATCCGGCTGAGTGGATGACACGGCCGCGGTCGATGCCAGCAGTGCTGCTCCGGCCACACATATGCGAACGACGATCATCATGCCCCCTTGCTCTCCCGCCAGTCGGGACGGACCTAGGTCAATGCAGGCCGTCAGGCAATCGCGTGGGTTCGAGTCCGGACCATCTGGGTGATGCCCAGCAGGTCGATTTTTCACCAAGTTCCTCTTTCCTTCTCTTCGGGGCGGGAGAGGATGAGGAGATGTGTCGCCAGAGCATGGAGACGCGAAGGCAGGGCCGCGTAGCGTGTCACACATGCCAAGAGATATATCCTGCTCCGACTTGCTCAGCCGGCCACGTGCTTGCTCCCGATATAACAGGATGACGTGACGAAGAATCGGTAGCGATGTCCGGTGTTCGGTGTGCGATCGAGAGGTTTGACCAACTTCTCAGTCCGGGACACCCCTTCGTCAGGCCTTCGGCCTGCCGCCTCCCATCACAGGGCAGGAATGAATTGGATATCGACGGGCCCCAGGATCAGTGTTGCGATCTGCTTTGCGTTCAGGGTCACGGCCACGATCCAGGGCGGCCGCCGCCGAAAATCCGAAACCGAGAGCGACGCCGTCCTCCCCAAAAAGAAAGGGGCCTTGCGGCCCCTTTCCCCGTAGTGACATCGTGCAGGGGCTGGATCAGCCGCTGTAGTACATGTCGTACTCGACCGGGCTGGGGGTCATTTCCCAGCGCATCACTTCGTGCATCTTCAGCTCGATATAGCTCTCGATCTGGTCCTTGGTGAACACGTCGCCCTTCAGCAGAAAGTCGTGATCAGCGGCCAGCGAGTCGAGCGCTTCGCGGAGCGAACCGGCGACGGTGGGAACCTGGGCCAGCTCGGCGGGCGGCAGGTCGTACAGGTTCTTGTCCATCGCTTCGCCAGGATGGATCTTGTTCTGGATACCGTCCAGACCCGCCATCAGGAGCGCCGCATAGGCGAGATACGGGTTTGCCAGCGCGTCGGGGAAGCGCACTTCGACGCGCTTCGACTTCGGGCCGGTGCCGTACGGGATGCGGCACGAAGCCGAGCGGTTGCGCGCCGAATAGGCGAGCAGCACCGGCGCTTCATAGCCCGGCACCAGACGCTTGTAGCTGTTGGTGGTCGGGTTGGTGAAGGCGTTCAGCGCCTTGGCATGCTTGATGACGCCGCCGATGAAGTACAGGCAGGTGTCCGACAGACCCGCATAGCCGTTGCCGGCGAACAGCGGGGTCTTGCCTTCCCAGATCGAGAAGTGGGTGTGCATACCCGAGCCGTTATCTTCCTTGATCGGCTTGGGCATGAAGGTCGCGGTCTTGCCATAGGCCTGGGCGACCTGATGTACGACATACTTGTAGATCTGCATGCGGTCGGCGGTCTGGGTCAGCGTGCCGAAGGTCATGCCCAGCTCGTGCTGCGCAGCGGCGACCTCATGGTGATGCTTGTCGCAGGGCAGGCCCATTTCGAGCATGGTCGAAACCATCTCGCCACGGATGTCGACGGCCGAGTCGACCGGCGCGACGGGGAAATAGCCGCCCTTGGCGCGCGGACGGTGACCGAGGTTGCCGCCCTCATATTCGCGGCCGGTGTTGGTCGGCAGCTCGATATCGTCGATCTTGAAGTAGGACGAGGCATAGTTCGTGTCGAACTGCACATTGTCGAACATGAAGAATTCGGCTTCCGGGCCGACATAGACGGTGTCGCCGATGCCGGTGGTCTTCACGAACGCCTCGGCGCGCTTGGCGGTCGAGCGCGGATCGCGTGCATACAGCTCGCCGGTCGACGGCTCGACGATGTCGCAGAACACGATCAGCATCGGGGTGGCCGAGAACGGATCGGTGTAGACGGCGTCGAGGTCGGGCTTCAGGACCATGTCCGACTCGTTGATCGCCTTCCAGCCCTCGATCGACGAACCGTCGAACATCAGGCCGTCGGTCAGCTCGTCCTCACCCAGGATCGAGGCGACCATGGTCAGGTGCTGCCACTTGCCCTTCGGATCGGTGAAGCGCAGATCGACCCACTCGATCTCTTCGTCCTTGATCTGGTTCAGAATGTCGCTGGCCGTTTTCGCCATGTGCCGTTCTCTCTCTGCTTGGATCCGTGCCCCGGAAGAAGACCGGGGCCGGTTGTACGTTTTTAGGCGGGCTGGGTGTCAGCCCGGTGACGTTTAGGGGTCGGGATGCGTCAGATCGCCGCGTCGTCGCGTTCGCCCGTGCGGATGCGCAGCGCCGTCTCGACCGGGATCACAAAAATCTTGCCGTCGCCGATGCGGCCGGTCTGCGCGGCGGCGGCGATCGCCTCCACCACGCGTTCGGCCAGACCGTCCTCGACCACCACTTCCAGCTTCACCTTCGGCAGGAAGTCGACGACATATTCGGCACCGCGATAGAGCTCGGTATGCCCCTTCTGGCGGCCGAAGCCCTTGGCCTCGGTGACGGTGATGCCGGACACGCCGATCTCGTGCAGCGCTTCCTTCACCTCATCGAGCTTGAAGGGCTTGATGATCGCCTCAATCTTTTTCACGAGTCTGATTGTCCCCGATGATGTACGAACCCTCGCCCGATCACCCGCGGTGCAGGGATCGTGCCAACTGCCCTGCCCTCGGCAGAGGGTAGGAATTCGGTAGGAAATGCGCTCGAAAAGCGGGCAGTTTGCTGTCCGCTGCTCAAATAACAGGCAGTGGTCACAGGATGCTCCGCACGGCTTCGGGGGGGCGACCGATGACCACCCCCTTGGGCGTTTCGACCAGCGGCCGCTCTATGAGAATGGGGTCGGCGGCCATCGCGGCAAGCACCGCCGCGTCGTCGGCGGTTGCGAGCGTCTTGGCTGCGGCCTCCGCCTTGCGCAGTCCGTCGCGAGGGCTCAGCCCACCCTTGGCATAGAGCCGGGCCAGTTCCTCGGCGGTGGGGGGCGTCTTGAGATACTCGATCACCGTCACATCGGCACCTGCCTCATTCAGCAGGGCCAGCGCCTCGCGCGACTTGGAGCAGCGCGGGTTGTGGAGGATCGTCGCCTTCATCGCCGATGCTTGTGCCATGGGCGGCGGGGAATGTGGAGGGGCAATGCTGATAAACAGGCAGGAAAAAGGCCCCCTTCCAACCGGAAGAGGGCCGTTTCGCTGTTCGGCGTGTCGAAAGAGGCTTAGCCGTTCTGCTTGGCCAGCCATTCCTCCAGCCACTTGATCGTATAGTCGCCCTTCTGGAATTCGGGATCGTCCAACAGTGACTGGTGGAGCGGGATGGTGGTCTTCATCCCCTCGATCACGAATTCGTTGAGCGCGCGGCGCAGGCGACGCAGCGCACCTTCACGGGTCGTGCCGTACACGATCAGCTTGGCGATCATGCTGTCGTAATAGGGCGGGACCTTATAGCCCTGGTACAGGCCGCTATCGACGCGGACATGCATGCCGCCCGGTGCGTGATACATCTTTACCACGCCTGGCGAGGGGGCGAAGGTGCGCGGATCTTCCGCGTTGATGCGGCACTCGATCGCATGGCCGCGGAACTGCACGTCCTGCTGGCGCAGGGTCAGCGGATGCCCCTCGGCAATGCGGATCTGTTCGCGGACCAGGTCCAGGCCGGTGATCATCTCGGTCACCGGATGCTCGACCTGAAGGCGGGTGTTCATTTCGATGAAATAGAACTCGCCGTCTTCCCACAGGAATTCGATCGTGCCCGCGCCGCGATAGCCCATATCGGCCATCGCCTTGGCGACCACGCCGCCCATGCGCGCGCGCTCCTCGGCCGTGATGATCGGCGAGGGGGCTTCCTCCAGCACCTTCTGGTGGCGGCGCTGGAGCGAGCAGTCGCGCTCGCCCAGATGGATCGCCTGGCCGTTGCCGTCGCCGAACACCTGGAATTCGATATGCCGGGGGTTGCCCAGATATTTTTCCATGTAGACGGTCGAGTCACCAAAGGCGGCCTTCGCCTCCGACCCGGCCTGCTGCATCAGCGTTTCGAGCTGGTCCTCGGACGGCACGACCTTCATGCCGCGACCGCCGCCGCCGCTCGCCGCCTTGATGATTACCGGATAGCCGATTTCGGCCGCGAGCGACTTGGCCGTCTCCAGATCCGAAATCGCGCCGTCCGAACCGGGGACGAGCGGCAGGCCGAGCGCGCCGGCGGTGCGCTTGGCCTCGACCTTGTCGCCCATGATCCGGATATGCTCGGGCTTCGGGCCGACGAAGATCAGGCCGTGCGCCTCGACGATCTCGGCGAACTTGGCATTCTCCGAGAGGAAGCCGTAGCCAGGGTGGATCGCGTCCGCGCCCGAAATCTCGGCGGCCGAGATGATGTTCGGGATGTTAAGATAGCTGTCGGTCGCTGCGGGCGGGCCGATGCACACCGCCTGGTCGGCGAGGCGCACGTGCATGGCATCGGCGTCGGCCGTGGAGTGCACGGCGACGGTCTCGATCCCCATTTCGTGGCAGGCGCGGTGGATGCGAAGCGCAATCTCACCGCGATTGGCGATCAGGAGTTTCTTGATCTGCGCCAAGGCGGCTTACTCTACGACGACGAGAGGCTGGTCGAACTCGACCGGCTGGCCGTTCTCGACCAGGACGGCGGTGACGGTGCCGGCCGCGGTCGCGGTGATCGGGTTCATCACCTTCATGGCCTCGACGATCAGCAGCGTATCACCGGCGGCCACCTTCTGGCCGATCGCCGCGAACGGCTTGGCACCCGGTTCGGCCGACAGATAGACGGTGCCGACCATCGGCGACTTCACGGCATTGGCCGAGATGGCCGGGGCCGAGGCGCCGACTTCCGCCGTGGCGGGCGCCGCGGCTGCGGGTGCCGCCGGAGCGGGGGCCGCTACGGGCGCAGGCGCGTAACCCATCTGGGCCACGGCCGCCGCCTTGCGCGCGACGCGGATCTTGCGGTCGCCATGCTCGACCTCGATCTCGGTCAGGGCGGTGGCGTCGAGCAGCTCGGCGAGCTGACGGACGAGGTCGACATCGACCTTCATCGCTTGTTCAGTCTTTTCGGTCATGGAACGGGCTCCTGTCAGAACCGGGCCGCGGCTTCAAGCGCGAGCAGATAGGAATGCGCGCCAAAACCCGCGATTGTGCCTTTTGCGGCACGCCCGATGAAGCTCTCATGCCGGAATGCCTCCCGTGCATGAGGGTTGGATAGGTGGACTTCGATCACCGGCGTCGTCACCGACTTGATCGCGTCGTGGATCGCGATCGACGTATGGGTGAAGCCGCCGGCGTTGAGCAGCACGGCCTTCGCCTCATAGGCCTGGGCCTCGTGCAGCCAGTCGATCAGATGGCCTTCATGGTTGGACTGGCGCATGTCGATCGTCAGATCGAGCTCGCGCGCCCGGTCCTCCAGCATGCCCGCAATGTCGTCCAGCGTGTCGTGACCATAGATATGCGGCTCGCGCATACCCAGCAGGTTCAGGTTCGGCCCGTTGAGGACGTAAACGGTCGCGGGCATCGGCACTCCCATGGTTGCGGCTCGGGATGGCCGGGCCTAGATCGAGGGCCCTCCTTAACCGCTTGCCCACCTCTCCGTCGAGCGGGCAACGACTGCATGGTAAGTGACACATATGCCGCACACCGATGGAACCGTGACGATCACCGTGAATGGCGAGCATAAGCGGGTCACCGCCGGACTGTCGCTCGCCGACCTGGCGAACCAGCTGGGGCTGGTGCCCGAAAAGGTGGCGGTGGAGCGCAATCTGGAGGTCGTGCCGCGCTCGACGCTCGCGCAGGTCGAGGTCGAGGATGGCGACGAGATCGAGATCGTCCACTTCGTCGGTGGCGGCGACCATGTGGCGGCGGTCGATGACGATTCGTGGGAAGTGGCGGGCCAGCGTTTCCGCTCGCGCCTGATCGTCGGCACCGGCAAGTATAAGGACTTTGCCCAGAACGCGGCGGCGGTCGAGGCGGCCGGCGCGGAGATCGTCACGGTCGCGGTGCGCCGGGTCAACGTCTCGGATCGCAACGCACCGATGCTGACCGACTATATCGACCCGAAGAAGATCACCTATCTGCCCAACACGGCGGGTTGCTTCACCGCCGAGGACGCGATCCGCACGCTGCGCCTGGCGCGCGAGGCGGGCGGCTGGGACCTGGTTAAGCTGGAGGTGCTGGGGGAGGCGAAGACGCTATACCCTGACATGGTCGAGACGCTGCGTGCGACCGAGATCCTGGCCAAGGAAGGCTTCAAGCCGATGGTCTATTGCGTGGACGACCCCATCGCTGCCAGGCGGCTGGAGGATGTCGGGGCGGTCGCGATCATGCCGCTGGGCGCGCCGATCGGCTCGGGGCTGGGTATCCAGAACAAGGTGACGATCCGCCTGATCGTCGAGGGCGCCAAGGTGCCGGTGCTGGTCGATGCGGGCGTCGGCACCGCGTCCGAAGCGGCGGTGGCGATGGAACTGGGCTGCGACGGGGTGCTGATGAACACCGCGATCGCCGAGGCCAAGGACCCGGTGCTGATGGCCCGCGCGATGAAGGCGGGCGTCGAGGCGGGGCGCATGGCGTACCGGGCCGGTCGTATGGGAATGCGCCGCTATGCCGACCCGTCCAGTCCGCTTGCGGGCCTTATCTGACATTAATTTCAGGGAACCAGCCGCGTAACAAACCGTTTTGCTTCCGAGTGTTCAACGGGGATTTGACGATCCCTTAGCAAATGGAGGCCTTCATGGGTGAACTCACCGACAAGATCAAGGGCAACGTCAACGAGCTGGTTGGCAAGGCCAAGGAAGCCATTGGCGAACACAACAACAATGACAAGCTCGTAGCCGAGGGCGAAGCCCAGCAGGCCAAGGGCAAGGGCGAGCAGGTCAAGGGCTCGGTCAAAGGTGCTCTTGGCGACAACATCTGAACCTGCTAGTCGTTTTCTGACTAAAGCAATCAGCAACGAACTTGCCGCCTCGGTTTACACCGGGGCGGTTTTGTTTTGTCTAGGCAAGATCAGTCATCGCAATCGTTTTCATGATAGCGTTATTTTCAGACTATTCGGTTTTGTTTGAAGGCTTTTGTCGTTGTCCGGCAACGGAATGTGGGACGACGGCGCGCGGGTAAGGATGCCCATCGATCGTCTCCACTTGCAGCGAGAACTCAGCGGCCAGCGATTCGCGACAATGTCGTGGCGGGGGTGATGACCTCGATATCGGTCTTCAGATGCAGCAATCGTACACCCGTCTCCGCCATGGCGCGGGAAAGGGCAGGGGCGAAGTCCTCGGTCCGCGTCACGGTTTCGCTCCAGCAGCCATAGGCCCGCGCCAGTGCGGCAAAGTCCGGGTTAGCGAGGCCCGTCGCGGCGATGCGGCCGGGATATTCCCGCTCCTGATGCATACGGATCGTGCCGTAACCGCCATTGTCGACGACGATGACCAGCATCGACGCGCCGTGCTGCACGGCGGTCGCCAATTCCTGCCCGTTCATCAGGAAACAGCCGTCGCCCGCCAGCGCGACGACCATGCGGTCGGAATGGCGTAGCGCGGCGGCGGTGGCGGCGGGGACGCCATATCCCATCGCGCCGCAGGTCGGGGCAAGCTGGCAACCCGGCTCGTAGCGCCAGTAACGGTGCCACCAGCCCGAATAATTGCCGGCGCCATTGCACAGGATTGAGTCGGCCGGGAGTGCCGAACGCATGGCCGCGACGCACTGGCCGAGGTCCAGCGTCACGCCGTCGCGCGGGGCAGGGTCGGACCAGGCGAGATAGGCGGCATGGGCTTCGCGGCCCGAGGGGTGCTGGGCGGCGGCTTCGTTCGCCAGCAACTCCAGCATACCCAGCGCACGGTCCATGTCGCAGCATAGCGCCAGGTCGGTGCGATAGACGCTGTGCAACTCCTCCGGGTCGGGATGGATGTGGATCAGCGTCTGCCCCGGATGATCGGGGGTGATCAGCGTATAGCCGTCGGTCGTCGCCTCGCCCAATCGCGCGCCCAGTATGATCAGCAGATCGGCGTCCTTGACACGGGCAACCAGCGCCGGGTTGGGGCCATAGCCGAGATTGCCCGCATAGACCGGGCAGGTCGCCGACACCGCATCCTGTCGCCGGAACGCCGCGACCAGCGGAATGCCCTTCGCCTCGCCCCATTGTTCGGCCAGTGTCACGGCCTCGGGGCTCCAGTGCGCGCCGCCGATGATGGCGACGGGGCGCTGGGCCTCTGCGATCATGGCCTGGACGGCGATGGCGTCTTCGATTCGCACATCCTGTGACGGGCGTGTGATGCGGGGGCGGGGGGTGCCTTCGACCAGGTCGCACAGCATGTCCTCGGGCAGCGCGAGCACGACCGGCCCCGGCCGCCCGCTCATCGCGGTGGCATAGGCGCGGGCGACATATTCCGGGATACGCGCGGCATCGTCGATTCGCGCTGCCCATTTGGCCAGCGGGGCGAACATCGTCAGGAAGTCGACCTCCTGGAACGCCTCGCGGTCGCGAGTGCCCCGGTCGACATCGCCGATGAACAGGATCATCGGTTGCGAATCCTGCCTGGCCACATGCACGCCGATCGCCGCGTTGGTCGCCCCCGGTCCGCGCGTGACGAAGGCCACGCCCGGCCGCCCGGTCAGCGTCCCGTCGGCGCAGGCCATGAACGTCACGCCGCCCTCCTGCCGACACGTCACCAAGTCGATCGCGGGCGTGTCGTGCAGCGCGTCGAGCACCGCCAGGAAACTCTCGCCCGGCACGGTGAAGATACGGTCGCACCCCTGTTCGAGAAGCGCATCGACAAGCAGGCGTCCGCCGGTTTTCAAACTCATGGAACGCAGCCTGCCTTGCTTGCCGGCAAAGCGCAAACGCCGGGTTGACCCGCCTCCACCGCTCCGCCTAACGCTTCGGCGATCATAGGGAGGACGCCCATGCAGAAGCTCTATTCCGACGCGGCCGCCGCGCTCGACGGCCTGCTCCATGACGGCATGACCATCTGTGCCGGGGGCTTCGGCCTGTGCGGCATCCCCGAACGCCTGATCGACGCGATCGAGGCGGCGGGGGTGAAGGACCTGACCATCGCCAGCAACAATGCCGGGATCGACGGCGTCGGCCTGGGCAAGCTGCTCCGCTCGCATCAGGTGAAGAAGATGATCTCGTCCTATGTCGGTGAGAACAAGGAGTTCGAGCGGCAATATCTGTCGGGTGAGCTCGAGGTCGAATTCTGCCCGCAGGGCACGCTTGCCGAGCGTTGCCGGGCAGGGGGCGCGGGCATCCCTGGTTTTTATACGAAGACCGGCGTCGGCACGAAGGTGGCCGAGGGCAAGGAAGTGAAGAGCTTCGACGGCGAGGATTACATCCTGGAGTGCGGCATCCGCGCCGACCTGTCGATCATCAAGGGATGGAAGGCCGACGAGGCCGGGAACCTGATCTTCCGCAAGACCGCCCGCAACTTCAACCAGCCGATGGCGACGGCGGGAAGAACCTGTGTGGCCGAGGTGGAAGAGGTGGTGCCGGTGGGCTCGCTCGATCCCGACCAGATCCATCTGCCGGGGATCTACGTGAAGCGGATGATCGTCGGCGCGCCGTACGAAAAGAAGATCGAGTTTCGTACGGTGCGCGAGCGGGTTTGACGGTTAGGGCAGGGGGTAGGGCGGGCCCTCCCCCCGACCCCCTCCCGCTTGCGGGAGGGGGGGAGCGCATGTGACGGAGGGCATGGCTTTGAGAAACGTGCGATGGAAACCGACGGGTAGCCAAACAACCTCTCCCCTCCCGCAGGCGGGAGGGGCTGGGGGAGGGCACCCCGGCATGAGGCTAGGCATCGCCCTGGCCGCCGCCCTGACCCTATCCGGCTGCGTCGTCGCGGTCGGCAACAACACCCCCGCACCCCCACCTCCCGCCAGCGCGAGCCCCAAGCTCGCGGGCATGCAATATCTCTACGGCTCGGCCGAGGCCGATGCGATCTCGCGCCAGGCCTGGAACGCGCTCGTCACCTACGCCGCCGACCGTGTCCGCCGCCCGCAGGCGGGCAGCGTCGTGCTGGCGCAGGGTGCAAGCCTCGACGATGCCCGCTTCGTATCGTGCGCGGGCAAGCGTCCGGCGGCCGTGTTCGACGTCGATGAGACGGTCCTCCTGAACCTCGGTTTCGAGCAGGACGACCTGACCGGCCGCGCCGATCGGGCCTTTCCCGGCCGTTGGAGCGCCTGGGAAAAGAGCGACGGCCGCGCCGTCCTGCCGACCCCCGGCGCGGCGGCGGCGATCGCCGATCTGCGGGCGATGGGCGTGACGGTGGTCTTCAACACCAATCGCGACGATGCCGCCGGGGCCGCGCGCGCGATCGAGGCGGCGGGGCTCGGTCCGGCCGTTCATGGCGACACCCTGTTCGTCCGCAGCGACACGACGACGGGCGACGGCAAGGACGTCCGCCGCTGGCGCATCGCGCAGCGCTATTGCGTGATCGCGATGGGCGGCGATCAACTGGGTGATTTCAGTGACTTGTTCAACGATCCTGCCAGCGTTGCACAGCGGCGTGCCAAGGCAGATGCGCCGCGCGTCGCCGCCTTGTGGGGGCGTGGCTGGTTCGTTTTTCCCAACCCCGTCTACGGCAAGGCGCTGAAGGGCACCGCTGACGACATCTTCCCCGCCGACCGGCGGTGGCAGCCGACAGGAGAATAAGGATGGCCTGGACCCGCGACGAAATGGCCGCCCGTGCGGCCAAGGAACTGAAGGACGGTTTCTACGTCAATCTCGGCATCGGCATCCCGACGCTGGTTGCCAACCATATCCCGCAAGGGGTTGAGGTTACGCTGCAATCCGAAAACGGCATGCTGGGCATCGGGCCGTTCCCTTATGACGACGAAGTCGATCCCGATCTGATCAATGCGGGCAAGCAGACGATCAGCGAGCTGCCGCACTCGGTCTATTTTTCATCCGCCGACAGCTTTGCGATGATCCGGGGCGGGCATATCGACCTGACCGTGCTGGGCGCGATGGAGGTGTCGGAGGGCGGCGACATCGCCAACTGGATGATCCCCGGCAAGATGATCAAGGGCATGGGCGGCGCGATGGATCTGGTCGCGGGCGTCAAGAAGATCATCGTGGTGATGGAGCATAACGCCAAGGACGGTAGCCCAAAGTTCATCCCCGAATGTACCCTGCCGCTGACCGGGCGCAATGTCGTCGACATGATCGTCACCGACCTGGCGGTGTTCCAGCGGGCAGATCACGACAGCCCGTTCCGCCTGATCGAATGCGCGCCGGGCGTCACCGCCGATGAGGTCGCCGCCAAGACGACCGCCAAGTTCGAACTCTGATGGCCTACACCCTCGTCACCGCGAACCGGAACTATTCCAGCTGGTCGTTGCGTCCCTGGTTGCTGATGAAGGCGCTGGGGATCGGCTTCACCGACCGGATCGAGCCGTTCGAGGCGGCGGAGAATTACGAGGCGTTCCGCGCCTTCTCGCCTACAGGTCAGGTGCCGGTGCTGCTCGACGGCGAGCGGGTGGTATGGGACTCGCTGGGTATCACACTCTACCTCGCCGAGCGGCATCCGGGCATATGGCCGCAGGACGAGGGTGCGCGCGCCTGGGCCATGTGTGCCGTGACCGAGATGCACGGCGGGTTCGGCGCGCTGCGGGGCGAGCGGACGATGAATGTCGGGGTGCGGGTGGAGCCGAAGCCGCCATCCGCCCGGCTGGAACGCGATGTCGCACGGCTGGCGGAGCTTTGGGCTGAGGGGTTGTCGCGCTTTGGTGGGCCCTGGCTAGCAGGGGAAAGCTTCTCGGCGGTCGATGCTTTCTACGCGCCGGTCGCCTTTCGGGGGCGGACCTACGGGATCGACGTCGGCGCCGCGGGCGCGGCATGGGTCGAGACGGTGCTGGCGCATCCGGCCATGCGGGATTGGGAAGCGCAGGCCTTGGCCGAGACGTGGCGGGACCCGGATCATGAGGTCGAGCTGGCCGAGTGCGGCGACGTGACCGAGGATTTGCGTGCCAAGGGGTGAGTGAAGTCGAAGGCCATGGGAAACCCCTGGCAGAATGACAAACCCGACACTTTCGCGAAATAAGATTACGCGTGGCCTTTGCGTCGCGCATATTTTCGGATAACAGCGCCCCCATCATGGCCCAACGACCCCAGACTCTGTACGAGAAGATCTGGGCCGCGCACGTTGTCGAACGGCGGCCCGATGGCACCTGCCTTATCTATATCGACCGGCACCTCGTCCATGAGGTGACGAGCCCGCAGGCGTTCGAGGGGCTACGTGCCGCCGGACGCAAGGTGCGTCGTCCCGAGCTGACGCTGGCGGTGCCCGATCACAACCTGCCGACGACGCCGCGCAAGGATGCGAACGGCAGGCTGCTGCCCATCGCCGACCCGGAAAGCGCGCAACAGCTCGACGCCCTTCGCCGCAACACCGCCGAATTCGGCGTCGACTATATCGACGCGACGGCGGCGGCGCAGGGCATCGTCCATGTCGTGGGGCCCGAACAGGGCTTCACCCTGCCGGGCACGACCCTGGTGTGCGGTGACAGCCATACCTCGGCCCATGGCGCACTGGGCGCACTGGCGTTCGGCATCGGCACGTCGGAGGTCGAGCATGTGCTGGCGACCCAGACGCTGTTGCTCTCGCCGTCCAAGACGATGGAAGTGCGTGTCGACGGCACGCTGGGGCACGGCGTGTCGGCCAAGGACGTGGTGCTGGCCATCATCGGGAAGATCGGTGCGGCGGGCGGCACCGGCCATGTCATCGAGTTTACGGGCAGCGTCATCCGCAACCTGTCGGTCGAGGGTCGCCTGACGATCGCCAACATGTCGATCGAGGGTGGCGCCCGCGCCGGCCTGATCGCGCCGGACGAGACGACCTTCGCCTATCTGAAGGGGCGTCCGATGGCGCCGCAGGGAGAGGATTGGGACAAGGCGGTCGCCTGGTGGCGGACGCTGCCGACCGATGCCGGTGCCATGTACGACAAGGTCGTGACGCTCGACGCCGCCGACATCGCGCCGAACCTGACCTGGGGCACCAGCCCCGAGGATGTGGTGCCGATCACCGGCGTCGTCCCCGATCCCGACAGCTTCGCCGATCCGTCCAAGCGTGAAGCGGCGCGCAAGTCGCTGGATTATATGGGCCTGACCCCCGGCACCGCGATGCAGGACATCGGTGTCCAGCACGTCTTCATCGGCAGTTGCACCAACAGCCGCATCGAGGACCTGCGTGCCGCCGCCGCCGTGGCGCGCGACCGCAAGGTTGCCGACGGCGTCCGCGCGCTGGTCGTGCCCGGCTCCGGCCTGGTCAAGCGCCAGGCCGAGGCCGAGGGGCTGGACCGCGTCTTCGTGCAGGCGGGCTTCGAATGGCGCGAGCCGGGTTGCTCGATGTGCCTGGCGATGAACCCCGACAAGGTGCCGCCGGGCGAGCGCTGCGCCTCGACCTCGAACCGCAATTTCGTCGGTCGTCAGGGGCCGGGGGCGCGGACCCATCTGCTTTCTCCCGCCATGGCGGCGGCGGCAGCGGTGACCGGGCGCCTTTTTGATGTTAGAGAGTTGAAGACCCACGATTTCGATCGTGAAGGCATCTGACAGAGACGACCCTGACAGGGACAATAGGGGACACGCATCATGAAGCACGTATTGGTCATGCTCGTCACCGGCGCAGTGCTGTGCGGGGCCGCCGCCTATGCCGCCGGTGTCGCCTCGCACCCCGCCGTCGCCGAACAGCCGCCGCAGCGCGCGGGCTGATCCCACAGGGTTAACAGAATACAGGGATGATGGAATGAATCCGGTCACCACCGTTTCCGGCACCTCCTATCCGTGGGGCGCCAAGAATATCGACACGGATGTCATCATCCCGGCCCATTGGCTGAAGACGATCACCCGCGCCGGGCTGGGGCGTGGCGCGTTCGAGACGGTGCGGGCGCAGCCGGGCAATATCTTCGACGATCCGCGCTATGCGGGCGCGCCGATCCTGATCGCGGGCGACAATTTCGGTTGCGGCTCCAGCCGTGAGCATGCGGCCTGGGCGCTGGCGGACATGGGCATTCAGGCGGTGATCGCACCGAGCTTCTCCGACATCTTCTCGGGCAATGCCTTCAAGAACGGCATCGTGCCGGTCGTCCTGCCGCAGGAGGCCGTCGACCGTCTGTTGGAAGTGGCGAAGGACCAGCCTGTCACCGTCGACCTGGAAAGCATGACGGTGACGACGCCGTATCAGGATCGCTTCACGTTCGAGCTTGATCCGTTCCGTCGCGAGTGCCTGATGAACGGATTGGACGAGGTCGGCCTGACGCTGGCGCGATCCGAGGCTATTGGTCGGTTCGAGGGCGAAATGGCGCAGGGGCGTCCATGGATCGAGGGGCGTACCCGGCTGGCGACCGCGTCGGCGTGAACCGCTCGATCGCCGTTGGCGGCGGATAGTCGGTCAGGAAGCGACGACGACGACCCCTGCGATCAGGGCCCAAATCGCCAGTGATCCGAGCATACCGTTGACGATGCCCAACATGGGGCTGCGGTCGCCATGATGCGGGTCGCGGGCCGGATTGCGGGTCTGCAGGAACTGTTCGTGGCGCATCACACTCTCCTGCGTTTGTCGGCACCGGCTCTTGGATGCGGCCGATCATCCGATCACTGCGTCGGTTACACTACGCCCGAAGGGCCCCTTCTGTTCCCCTTTCGCCGGGGTGGCACATGGAAATCCGGTGCCGATCCTCATGCCGAATTCCGCGCAATCGAAGGGCGCGCGAACGGCGTCGCGGCACATTGGTTGCACCCGCCCGGCGCTATGCCTATTTCGGGGCTTCGATAGAGACACATGACGAGGCCCTGCGGGGCTGGGGGATGGCGGACCGATGACGAGTTTCGACGATCGCAGAAAGGGCTTCGAGGCCAAATTCGTGGCCGATCAGGACATGGTGTTCCGCATCACGGCGCGCCGTAACCGGCTGGTCGCGCAATGGGCGGCCGAGCGGATGAAACTGACCCCCGCCGAGACCGATGCCTATGCCAAGGCGGTCGTCCAGGCCGATTTCGAGGAAGCGGGCGACGAGGATGTGATCCGCAAGCTGCTGGGCGACCTGACCGCCGCGGGAATCGACGTCGGCGAGGCCGAGGTCCGCCGTGCGCTCGACGAACAGATGGTCGAGGCGCGCCGCCAGCTTATGGAGAGCCGCTGACCATGCCGATGGCCGCCGATGACATCGCCGCGATGATCCGCACCGCCATTCCCGATGCCGAGGTCCAGATCACTGACCTTGCCGGAGACGGCGACCATTATGCCGCGCATGTCGTGGCCGCGAGCTTTGCGGGCATGAGCCGCGTCGCACGTACCCGCGCCGTCTATGCCGCGCTTGGCGGGCGCATGGGGGGTGAGCTCCACGCGCTGCAACTGACCACCGCGGTTCCGGCCGCCTGACCCGTTTCCTGAAGGACGAATGATATGACCGACGATACGAATGCGCGGATCGACGCGCTGGTGAAGGACAATGCGGTCCTGCTGTTCATGAAGGGCACGCCGCTCTTTCCGCAGTGCGGCTTTTCCAGCCGTGCGGTCGCGATCCTGAACCATCTGGACGTGCCGTTCGAGAGCGTCGACGTGCTCCAGGACCAGGGCATTCGCCAGGGTATCAAGGCCTATTCCGACTGGCCGACCATCCCGCAGCTCTACGTGAAGGGCGAATTCGTCGGGGGATCGGACATCATGATGGAGATGTACGAAAGCGGCGAACTGGCCGAACTGGTCCAGGATGTGAAGACCGCGTGACCGGTCCGCGATCGTAGGAATGTAAGGGGGGGGCCGGGTTTCGATCCGGCCCCCTTTTTTTGTGCCTCCCCTTGCGGGGGAGGAATGGTTCGGCCCTATTGACTACGCCTGTAATCACAATAGGATTACACATGTAGTCAATGAGAGGGCGAGTCGATGGCCGAGCGTATCAGCGATGCCGAACATGCGGTGATGGAGGTCCTGTGGGACGAAGCGCCGTTGACGGCGCAGGACGTCTCCGAACGGGTCGACCCGGAACGCGGCTGGAGCACCAACACCGTCAAGACGCTGCTTGGTCGGTTGCTGGCCAAGGAAGCCATTGCGCATGAAGAGCAGGGGCGGCGATATCTGTATCGCCCGCTGGTCGCGCGCGACGATTATGTCGTCGGCGAATCGCGCCGTCTGATCGACCGGCTGTTCGGTGGTCGCCTGACCCCGCTGGTCGCGCACCTTGCCGAACGCGACGAACTGACCGCGCAGGACATTTCCGAGATCGAGGCGCTGCTCAAGGAGCTGAAGGCGTGAGCGGCGCGCAACTCGGCTGGGCGGTGGAGGCGATGATCGCGTCCACCCTCCTGATGGTGCTGGTCCTGGTGGCCCGCCGCCATGTCCGCCAGGCCTTCGGGCCGCAGGTCGCCTATGCGCTCTGGGCATTGCCGCTGCTGCGCCTGATCCTCCCGCGCCTGCCGCAGGGGGTGTCCGAACAGGCGACGCCGCCGCTGTCGGCCGCCAGCGAGGGTTTCTCGACCTATGTCATGGCACCGGTCGCCCAGCAGTTGCCGGCCGCGCTTGCCGAGCCCAGCTTGTGGCCGATGATCGCACAGGGCGTCGCCTTGTTCTGGATCGTCGGGGCGGCGGGCTTCCTGGGATTTCAATTCTATCGCCACTGGCGGTTCCGCACCCGCCTGCTCGCCACCGCCGAGACGCTGGACGCGATCCAGGGGGTGCGGGTGGTCGCCAGTGACGGCGCGCCGGGGCCGCTCGCCTTTGGCATATGGCGGCGCTACGTCGCCTTTCCGCGCGATTTCGCCGAGCGCTACGATGCCGACGAGCGCGACCTTGCGCTGGCGCATGAGCTTGGCCACCACGCACGCGGCGACCTGATCGCCAACTGGATCGCGCTGGCCGTGCTGGCGCTCCACTGGTTCAATCCCGTCGCCTGGCGCGCTTTCCATGCTTTTCGCGCCGATCAGGAATTGGCGAATGACGCCCGCGTGCTGAAGGGGCGCAGTCGGGCCGACCGGCATGTCTATGCCTGCGCCATCGTCAAGGCCGCGCATGGCCGCGCGCTGTCGGGCGCCTGTCACCTGCACACCATCGATGATCTGAAAGGGAGGCTGAAGATGTTGACGACTTCTCCGAAATCGCGTCGCCAGTTGGCGATCGGCGGCGCCACCGTATCCCTGCTGGTGATGGGCGGCCTGATCGCGACCGCATCGGGCACCCCGGCGGCGGCGGCGCTGACCAGCAAGGTCGAGGATACGCTGGGCGTGGACCTGTCGAGCGAGGTCGTCACCGATCCGATCGCGGTTCCCGCCGTCCCCGAAACGCCCGAGCCGCCCGAGCCGCCCGCCGCCATCGATGCGCCCGCTGCTCCGATGGCTCCGGTCGTAGCCTCGTCGCCGCAAATACCGGCAACGCCCGCAACGCCCGCAACGCCTGCCACGCCCTCCACCCCGGCGCCCCCACGAACCGAGATCGTCACCATGCGCGATGGCCAGCGGGTGCGGATCGTGACCGCGAACGGCGCGTACAGCACGCCCGTTGCCGGGATCGCGCGAGTCGAATCGCGCAACTGCGGCACCGGCAGCAGTGATACGCGCACCAGCTTCACCACGGTGGACGGCCGGACGCAGCAGAATGTTACCGTGATCTGTACCGATCGCATCCGCGCCGACGCCGCCCGCTCCGCCGATCTCGTCAAACGGATGCAGCTATTGCCTCTCGTCCAGTCGCGCACCTGCGGCATTGACGGCGTCGACGGGCGGACCAGCTTTACGACGAAGGACAGCAAGACCGGCCAGTCGATCACGGTCATCTGCACCGATCGTATCCGCCGCGATGCCGAGGAAGCCGCCGCCGCATCGCGTGGTTCGGCGCGGCAGAGCATGGCGATCGCCTTGGCCAGTGTCGCCTCGGCCCGCGCCTCGCTCGCCAATGATCGCAACCTGTCGGGCCAGGCTCGTGACGAGGCATTGGCGGGCATGGACAAGGCGATGGCCGAGATGAAGGCCAATATCGCCAATGCCGATCGCAACTGATGCGCTGTCCCCGCCCGGCCATGTTCGGGCGGGGGCTTGCCTCGGGCGGTGCTTGAGGCCACATCATCGCCGATGGCTGAGCACCCGACCGGCATCCCGATCCTGCTCGAGCCGCTGGTCACCCGCGTGCTCGCTCCCAATCCGTCGCCCTTCACCTATACGGGGACGCAGACGCATATCGTCGGCGACCGCGACGTGGCGGTCATCGATCCGGGCCCCGACGACCCCGCGCATCTGGACGCGCTGATCCGCACGATCGCCGGGCGGCCCGTGGTTGCGATTGTCATCACCCATCACCACCGCGACCACAGCCCGGCCAGCCGCCCCTTGGCGAAAGCGACCGGCGCCCCGATCGTCGGTGCCGCCCCCTTCGCGGCGGATTATGCGGGCGGACGCGCCGATGCGGCATTCGACCGCGACTATGCTCCAGACCGGGTGCTGGCCGAGGGAGAGGGCGTCCGTGGCGACGGCTGGACGCTGACTTCGGTCGCCACGCCCGGCCATACCTCGAACCATCTGGCCTTCGCGCTGCCCGAAACCAGGGCGCTGTTCTCCGGCGATCATGTCATGGGCTGGTCGACCAGCATCGTGTCGCCCCCCGATGGCGACATGGCGGCCTATATGGCGAGCCTGGACAAGCTGATGATACGCGATGACCGCGTCTATTATCCCGGTCACGGCGACGCGGTCGACAATCCGCAGCGGCTGGTGCGCGGGATGCTCGGCCATCGCAAACAGCGCGAGGGGCAGATCGTGCGGCTGCTGGCCAAGGGCGCGCCGCTGACGCTTTCGGCCATGACCGCGCAGATGTATGTCGGACTGAACCCCAGGCTGATTCCGGCGGCGGAACGATCGGTGCTGGCGCATCTTTATGACCTGCAGACGCGCGGACTGGTTCGCGAGGAAGGAGCATCATGGACGAGCGCGGCGTGAACCCACCCCAATCTCCAACACGCCCGCGCGGCGGCGTCGGCCTGTTCCTGACCAAGGTCGCGGGCGTCATCGTCCTGCTGGTGCTGGCGGGATTGATCGTGGTGTGGGGCGTGCAGCGTTACGTCGCCGACCGGCTCACCCCGGATCCGACGACGATCGCCCGCGCCAGCCTGGACGGGCTTCGCGAGCAGAACCGGCTCTCCGCCTTTGCCGCGCGCTATGTCGCGGTCGTCACCTCACGCCAGTCGCAGCTGGGCTTTTCCACCGAGCGGACGCTGATCATGCCGGGCATGGTCCGTTATGAAGTCGATCTGGGCAAGCTGCGCCAGCAGGATGTCCGCTGGGACGCAGGCAGCCGGACCCTGTCGGTCACGCTGCCCTCGGTCGAGATCGATGGGCCGCAGGTCGATCTGGCGGCGATCCGAGAATATGGGTCGGGCGGGGTGCTGACGACCTTTACCGATGCCGAACAGCGCCTGGACGCGGCCAATCGCACCGCCGGGCAGGCCGAGCTGTTGCGACAGGCGCGGGCTCCGGCCCCGATGAAGCTGGCCCGCGATGCGACCCGGCGGGCGGTGGAGAGCAGCTTCGCCATGCCGCTGCGCGCGGCGGGGGTCGAGGCGAGCGTGAAGGTGCGCTTTGCCGACGAAGCGTCCAACAACGAACGCTGGGACACGACACGCACCGTCCAGGAGGTTCTGGGCAACGCGGGCTGATGTCCATGATTGTCGGCGCCAAACCTAGCGCCTAGGGGGAATGCCATGACCATCCAGACGAATCTGACGGGCCTCGACCTGCGCGCCGAGATCGACCGCCTCCGCAAGGAGCGCAATGCCGTCATCCTCGCCCATTATTACCAGAAGCCCGAGATTCAGGATCTGGCCGATTTCGTCGGCGACAGCCTGGACCTCAGCCGCAAGGCGCAGGCGACCGATGCAGACGTTATCGCGTTCTGCGGCGTGCGCTTCATGGCGGAGACGGCCAAGATCCTGTCGCCCGAAAAGATCGTCGTGCTGCCCGACATGGCCGCCGGGTGCAGCCTGGAGGACAGCTGTCCGCCCGACCAGTTCGCCGAGTTCCGCGCGCAGCATCCCGATCACATCGCGCTGACGTACATCAACTGCTCGACCGAGGTGAAGGCGCTGTCCGACATCATCGTGACGTCGTCGTCGGCGGAGCAGATCCTGGCGCAGATCGACCCCGCGCAGAAGATCATCTTCGGCCCCGACCGCAATCTGGGCGGCTATCTCGCGCGCAAGACCGGGCGCGACATGCTGCTGTGGCCGGGCGTCTGCATCGTGCACGAGGCGTTCAGCGAAACCGAGCTGCTCAAACTGCGCGCCCAGCATCCGGACGCGCCGATCGCCGCGCATCCCGAATGCCCCGCGGTCATCCTGGACCATGCCGACTATGTCGGTTCGACCCGCGGCATCCTTGAGTTCGCCCAGACCGTCACCGGCGACACATTGATCGTCGCGACCGAGCCGCACATCATCCACCAGATGCAAAAGGCGATGCCGGGCAAGACCTTCATCGGCGCACCCGGCGCGGACGGCAACTGCAACTGCAATATCTGCCCGTACATGGCGCTGAACACGATGGAGAAGCTGTACCTGGCGCTCCGCGACCTGACGCCGCGTGTCGAGATCGAGGAGGGCCTGCGGCTCCAGGCGAAGAAAAGCCTCGACGCGATGCTGACGCTGGCCAGCGGCACGGTCGGCAAGGGCGATCTGGGCCCGCGTTCGTGATTGAAGGCTTCGACCTCGACGCCTTCGTCACCGCGACGCTGGCGGAGGATCTGGGGCCGGGTGGCGACATCACGTCGGCCGCCGTGATCCCGGCCGAGGCGCGTTTTGTCGGCACCATGGCCAGCCGCGATGCGATCACCGTCGCGGGCCTGCCCATTGCCGAGGCGTTCTTCCGTCGCCTCGACGCCGATGTCCAGATCGAACGCCTGGTCGAGGATGGCGCCAGCGTTCCTGCGGGCACCGCGCTGTTGCGGCTGTCGGGCAAGGCGCGCGCGATGCTGACCGCCGAACGCTCGGCGCTCAATACCGTCCAGCATCTGTCGGGCATCGCGACGATGACGGCGGGCTATGTCGCGGCCATTGCGGGCACCGGCGCGACCCTGCTCGACACGCGCAAGACGATCCCAGGCCTTCGCCTGATCGAGAAATACGCCACCCGCATGGGCGGCGCGCAGAACCACCGCATGGGCCTGTGGGATGCGGCGATGATCAAGGACAATCATGTCGCAGTCGCCGGCGGCATCGGCCCGGCGGTTGCGGCGGCCAAGGCGGCGGGCATCGCGCGGATCATCGTCGAGGTCGACGAACTCGACCAGATCGAACCGGCACTGGCGGCGGGCGCGACTCATCTGCTGCTCGACAATATGGGGCCGCCCAAGCTGGCGCAGGGTGTCGCGCTGGTCGCGGGTCGCGTGCCGACCGAGGCGTCGGGCGGGGTGCGGCTCGACACCATCCGGGCGCTGGCCGAAACCGGCGTCACCTATGTCAGCGTCGGGCGCTTGACCCAGTCGGCCCCGGCGGCCGATATCGGACTGGATTTCGCCGCGGCCTGAGCCCGGCTTGGAAGGGGAAATGGTCGTGCGACCGAAGTCGGTAGTCCTGGGCGAGCGCCTGTCGTTCCTCGCCATCATCCTGCTGGTGGTTCTGGCCGCGCTGGGGTGGGGTGAGGCGGTGGCGCAATATGGCGCGGTCATCACCATCGTCGCCAATGTGATCCCGATCGCGCTGTTCCTGGCGGCGACGCTGATCACGACGCGCGGGGCGAGTTTCGGGGGGCTGATCTTCCTGATCGTCCTGACCGTCTTCAACCTGCTGGGGTTCCTCTATCAGGTATCGGTCGGTGCACTGGCGGAGGGCGTGTTCGGCATCTTGACGGCGGTCCAGGCGGCGGCGTCGCTTGTGGCGGTCGTCATGCTCTCGCGGCCCAATGCCCGGGCCTGGTATCGCACCATGTCGGAGGTAAGCGACGCATGAAGACCATCCTGATCGGCCTTGCCCTGCTGGCCGCGCCGCAACTGGCGTCGGCGCAGACGTTGCAGTGCTCCTCGCCTTCCAGCGTGCCGCGCATCCGCCCCGACCTGCCCAGCGCCAGCCAGCCGACCCGCGTGCTGCCGATCGGCGGCTATACGCTGGCGATCACCTGGAGCCCGCAATATTGCCGCGACCCGAAGGGCGACAGCCGCTTTCAGTGTGGCTCGGCCAATCGCTTCGGCTTCACCCTGCACGGCCTATGGCCCGATGGCGTGGACAAGGACTGGCCGCAGTATTGCCGCCCCACCGCGATCCTTCCCCAGGCGGTGGTCCGCCGCCATATCTGCGCCACACCCTCGGCGCAGCTGATGCAGCATGAATGGGCCAAGCACGGCACCTGCATGGCGGGCTATAGCCCCGCGCGCTATTTCCAGCAGTCCAACGCGCTTTACTACCGCCTGCGCTATCCCGACATGGCGGCGCTGTCGCGGCAGGGTGACCTGACCGCAGGCGATCTGGCGAAGGCGTTCGCCGCGGCCAACCGCGGCATGAGCGCCGACATGATGCGCGTCACCGCCACGCGCGAAGGCTGGCTGGACGAAATCTGGATCTGCCTCAACAAGGCATTCCGGCCCGGCCGCTGCCCGGCGCATCAGGGCGGCCTGTCACCGAACGCGCCGCTGAAAATCTGGCGCGGGGGCCGCTGACCGGGCCTACCCCTCCAGCACCACGCTGGAGGGGTGATGCTTGTCGAGATGCTTGCGGATGATCCGCAGGTTGCGCGTGTTCGACCGGAACAGCACATCGGCGGCGTCGCCGATCAACGGCACGAAGCCCAGCAGCGCGTCGAAGCCGACATTGCCCATCATGCGCGCCATCTGGAACTTCGACAGGCCCAGATTGCGCGCTTCCCAGATGATATAGCTGCCCAGCGCGGCGGCGGCGATGTCGCCGATGACGGGCACCAGCCCCAGCACGACGTCGAGTCCGATGGGTCGGTTGAGACCGGGCAGCACCACGACCCGTTCCAGCAGGCGCTCCATCGCCTCGATCCGCTGGCGGCTGGCCGCGATGCCCTTGTCGAGCGGAAGCGCGTCGAAGCTGGTCGGGTCGATACGGGATGCGTTGGCCATAACGATCAATTGGTGTCGGCACGCAACCGGTTCAATGGATGCCAGGCGCGAACATTCGGTTGATACTGCGGAAGCCGCCGCGTCACGAGCGACCAGCGCAGCGGCCGGGCCAGCGGGATGAACGGCGTGTCCTGGTTCATCGCAGCATCGGCGGCCGCGATCGCTGCGCTGCGCGTCGCGAGGGTCGGGGCCAGCCGGGCTTGCTCGATCGCGGCCTGTGCCTCCGGGCCGCAGGGCGCACAGGCGGTCGCCAGATACCAGCGCGCGCTGTCGAACGGAGCGACGGCGTCGATCAGCCGCAGGTCGGCGGGGGCGTCGTTGTCGACCCGCTCGGGCGTGATGCCGATCGCCAGCAGGGTCGCGCCGATCTGTCCGTAGAGCAGGTTCGCGCCCGGCCCGCGCGGCAGGGCGATCCGCAGCCGCACCGGCTGTCCCCAGGCGGCAACCCGTGCCCGTGCGCCCGCCCGCCGCTCGTCCAGGGTCAGGAGGGCCCAGCCGGGGATTTGGGGCGGGGCATCCGAATCGAGCGCGTCGGGCAACAGCCGGTCGGCGGCCTCCCAGTTGGGTGCAATGCTGCTCAGCATCGCCGTCCGGTCGAACGCCGCCGACAGGGCCTGGCGGTTGCCGGCATCGGCCAGGAAGCCGTCGCGAGTGGCGATGGCAAGTCCGAACAGCCCCGCGGCGGGGTCGACCCGGACCGCGGTCGAGGCGACCCCGCCTGCATCGATCAGCGGCCAGGTTTCGAACCGCCCGCCCAGCATCAGGTCCGACTTGCCGCGCGCAAAGCGCAGGACGGCGCGGGCCGGACTCTCGGTAACGAGCAGCACGTCATCCTCGGGCGCGGGTGTCTCGGTATCATCGGGCTCGGCGCGGCGGGGGTCGGGGATAGGGCGGAGCAGGGGCGGGGGACCCGATCGGATGATCCGGAACGGTCCGGTGCCATGACGGGCACGGTCGATGATCGCCATCTCTGGCTGTGCGAACAGCTTCAGCAGGTCGGGCCGGGGGCGTGACAACCGCACTTCGATCACTTGCGGCGTCATCACGACGATCTCGTCGATCGCGGTCAGGAAGGGGGCCAGCGGGTTGCCCGACTGCGCCGAGGTGAGACGGCGCAGGATTGGCACGACCTGGTCGGCGGTGACGGGCGTACCGTCGTTCCACTTCGCCTCGCGCAGCCGGAAGATATAGCTGCCGCCGTCATCGATCACGATCCAGCGCTCGGCCAGCCCCGGCTCGATCTGTCCATTGGCGTCGAAGCGCACCAGCCCCTGCGCCAGCGCATTGCGCAAGACCCGGTGCGGCATATCGCCTTCGCCGGAACGATCTCGGGACGCCGTGGGGGCGGTATCGGCGGAGGACACCGCGCTGACGACCACGGAGCCGGTATCGGCGTGGCGGTCGCATCCCGATGCGGTCAGCAGGACGGCGCCCAGCGCCATGGTGCGGACGGCGGGACTCGAACCCGCACTCCATAGGAAGCCGATTTTAAGTCGATGGGGGACATATCCCCAAGTATGCCTATTTCGACCTAATTTCATGCCTTTAGCCACGCTCCGTGCTTAGGGCTGATACCCAGAAATACCCCCTTTTACCCCCCTTTTCCGGCATTGATTACACCAGAATTACACGCGGTCTGACTTCGGAAAGAGGGAAGCGACAGGGGGGGGGCTATGACTTACCCAATACTACTCGAAACGATGACGCAGAAGTAGGCGTTATAAGTATGTCGATACGCCAAAGTCATAATATCAAGTGCCATAAAGTTAAAATAGACGCGTGATAGGCCCGGCAATATGAATCTACGTAGTTTTGGTTGATTTAGACAGGAAAGTAAGATACAGGGGGCGAACGTCGGGCCGTAGTGCGCGTAGATAAACGGAGCGACAAGCTAAAGTTGAAATAATGAATTTAAGAATAAATATAGATTTAATGTGTAAGCAGTGTAGTTTTGATTATCTAAGTCCTGGTACTGCATTGGAGCAGATCGCAGTTTGTTCTGTGCTGTCGTGTCCATTGCACCCTGTTCGCCCTCTTCCTCGTGGTTGCAGGAAGAATGGCGTTATCGATCCCGTAAAAATAGCACGGATTGATGAAAAGCTTCGCGACATGGATCGGGAGCGCGCAAAAAGCGGCCGATAGGTTCATTTTTTGCAGAAAAACCCTGCTATTTTTATACAGCGCTGGACGTTTAGATATCAGTACCCCACTCCGCATGCGCTGTTAAATTTTGCAGGGTTTTTGATACAAAACCGTAAATCGTAAAGAATGTCGCATGGCTTAATCAATAAGGCATGATTCTATATGTGCTCTAATTTATATCGTAGCACTAAGAATGTGATATAAATACAAAATAAATCTAGCATTTTGGAAGCAATGACGAATGTGAAGCCGTCATTGCTTCTAAAATGTTAATAGTATGTAGGGCTATTCTTTCCCCATTAGCGTTTGGGCTGCCTTCACTAGCAATTTGGCGCGATCTTCTACAAATGCATCAAAATCATCCAAAAATAAAGAGGGTGGTATTAAGTTAGTAGGTAGGAGAACATCAACATTGCTGGCAAGTTTTTCCCTGTAGGCAGACGGTGATTTTGATCCCACCTTCTTGTTATCAGACGCTGAAAGCATACAAAAGTTGGCAAGGCAATTTACTCTGCTTGGGTCTACACCATTTCTCTTTAAGTGAGCCTGAGGAAATAGATGATGGAACTCTGATTTGTTTCCTGCTGCAAGAACACGACCGATTTGTACGTCGCCGCCGTTCACGATAGATTTTGGGCTATATGAGGCAAGTAGCAAGATGAAGGCCTTTGTATCTACCGTTCCGGCAATAAAGCGTCGGTCCTTGAATAATCCAGAACCAAGTGACACTTCAAAATTACCAAGTGTGCTTACTTGACCAGCTCGCAAATGCTTCGCTTCGCGGATATCATTCTCTAAATTGCGTTTCGTGGCACTGCTATATCGGCGAGAAAACACAGATCGCCAAAACCAATGTTTTAAAGTCTTTATCTGCTGGTCTGTAAGCGCAAATTGTTCACCCTCGGGGCCTGCAAAGAACGCTGTTAAGGGTATGAGAATTGTGGGGTATGGAAGATTTGAAAATTTTTGGACGCGCATATTTCCTTTAAGAAAGTCAATTGATGCTTTTAATCCCTTCTTTATTTTGGGCAGTGCATCACGCACTTCCGTTCCCGAAACATTCAAGAGGCTTTCGGCGCTTTCTTTTCCGATTAAAACCGCGGCGGCACAACGAAGTAAAAGATCGGTATCCTCGCCAATGCCATCGAAGCCAAAAGGCTCCAGCTCCCCTGCTAGCTCCTCAAACTGCTGCTTGAGTTCAAAATCTTCACTCCAAGTCCATGCGGAGAGAAGTTGAAACGTATCAAGCGGAACGCCTTTTCTATTTATGCGCTCAAAAACTATAGCAATCTTGGGTTTTTCTTCCGTTTCAACCATAGAAAATGGTAGCTGGGCCTGTTGAAAACGCTTTTTTAAGTTATCGAGGCGTTCAGCTACAGATTCATCAAAGCCTCTTGTTGCTTTTCTGTAGGCTGTCGAGTCGAATATTATGTTTAGTGGGAAATGCTTGTCATCCTCCACCTCTGATTTATCAAGGGCTACAAACTGGCTGGACTGTGTATGGTCGTTACTCGATAGGTCAAAGTATATGTCACGCCACTCAACTGCGTCCGTCTTTGGTAAGTCAGTGGCGAAAACTCCAAGTATCGATGTAATTCTTTGTTGGCCATCTAAAACATAGTCAATGGGATAGTCCGCGGTTGGCTCTGGAATAACAAAAGGGCCAAGTGCACGTTCTTGAGCTAACATATTTTTTGTTCGCCAGAGCAAAACCCCGCCAAATGGATAGGATTTATAGATACTATCCATCAGGAATGCGACGTCGTCGGGTGACCATACGAAGCCCCGTTGGAACGCCGGAATCCGAAGTTCCCCACGCTTGAGCTTGGCGATTATTTCCTCAATGAACATAGCTGACACAAAACAATCCTCCCGAACTGAAAGCGTAAACCCGGCGGCGATTAATGCAACAGGCTTTGGATGCCATTGATGGTAAATCGTAGCTACATTCGCTTCACGCTTAGCGCTGGCTCCTTGGGTGGGGCGCTCAATCGGGGACCATAGCGCGCCTTGACTGCTGATTGGGTAGCTTGCGGTCCGTCAGCCTTTTTCCACTCCGTCCCGTTAAGGCAGTTAGAAAGAGGTCGTCTCGGCTTTTGTTTAGTCGATTACTATCGCTTTAAAGATTTCAATAGCTAATGCGAACGAAAGTGAGGCCGTTTGGGTATACCCGAACGAGACAGATAAATGAGACGCGGGGGTTGTCCCAATAGGGTTGACTCTCGTTAATTGAGACAGCAGGGTGGCTTGGTCTAGAGGCTATTGGGACATTCCATTATGTCGACCATCATCGGCTACGCCCGAGTTTCCACCGACGATCAGAACTGCGAAATCCAAGAGGCAACGTTGCGCGCTGCCGGTTGCACTATCGTCCGGTCGGAGCAGCGTTCAGGGACTACGGTTGAGGGCAGGGCGGAGTTGGATACCATTCTATCCTTCATCCGTTCTGGCGATACCCTCATGGTTACCCGGATTGACCGCCTTGCGCGGTCGGTTGCCGACCTAGAGAAGATTGTTGCCATGCTTAAAGAGCGAGGGGCTTTCTTGCGGGCGACAGAACAGCCGATTGATACCTCGACCCCCGCTGGCGTTGCCTTCCTTCAAATGCTCGGTGTTTTTGCCCAGTTTGAAACGGCAATCCGTAAGGAGCGCCAGATGGAGGGCATTGCGAAGGCTAAAGCCGCTGGCGTGTATAAGGGGCGCAAGCCTTCGGTTGATATCACCGCAATCAATGCTCTTCGTGCAGAAGGCATTGGCGCTACCGAGATTGCCAAGCGGTTGGGTATCGGCCGGGCCAGCGTTTATCGCGCCTTTGCAGATAACGCATACTGCCGGAGCGTGGCGGGTAGGACGCGCCTAAGGGGCCAATTGATGGATGCCCTAATAGCGGCAGATGACGAGTGACGTTGAGGGGTTGGGGGGGGGGGCAGCGTTGGCCCGCCCCCGTCTCGACTATTCGCTAGAGCCGCCCAAATGTGCCTGTGCAGCGGCCTTTGCATCCGAGATCGACTTACCCTTACGAGCGGGTTTTGCTTCCGGCTTTGCGGCTTGTGCCGCCTTCGGGCTTTGTCCCGGCTTGCGTCCTAGACCAATCTTTTTCGCCATGGCGCGGCGGCTTTCCGAATAGGTCTCGGATACCATTGGATAATCAACCCTAAGGCCATAACGATCGCGGTATTCTTCCGGGGTCAGGCCGTTGGTGGCGAGATGGCGGCGTAGCGTCTTGTAGGGCTTGCCGTCGATCATCGAAATAATGTGATCCTTGGACGCCAGCGACTTTCGAACTGATACAGCCGGGGTGTATTCGGTAGGAGCCTGTTGTTCGGTGGCTTGGGTGTCGCCGCCGCCGAGCAATGCTGAAACCGTTTCGTGCATCTTGCCCAAGAAGGCGGGAACCTCATCGGCGGGAGTACGGGTGTTCGGGTTGCCCAACCAAGCTATAGTCAGGTCCGTTGCCAGCTCTACGGCATTCACGTTTACGGCTTCGTCCGCCATGGTCGCTCCTTTGCTATGACCCTGTAATCATATTGGTAGCGGAAGGTTGCGGTCACGTTGATTTCGGACGTTCCACCCATCGGCAGGCTGACGGTCGACACCGCTAACCCATTGCCAAGCGTTCACTCTTTGTTCTACCTTGGATGGAGCAATGGAGCATAGGCCATGAACCACGATACGCAGCTACGGCCAGCGGCAGAGGCGATTTACAATGAAGTCTACCCTTCGGACGAGTGGAGCCCGTTGCCGTTCGAGGATGCCGAGCGGTTCGGCACGATACACTATCGACAGGCGGTAGGGGCAGCACAGCGGGCAAGGGCCGTATTGTCCGGTGCCGGGGTGCAGTTGCAGCTAACCGCCGTCCTGTAAGCCAGTGTGCTGAACGATGATGAATACGACCATCTAAACCGGAAGCTGCGGAACCTAGAGCATTGCGCCCTTCATCGGCGAACAATCGAGTTTGCCTGTTTGCAGGGCAACAGGATTATTTTGGAACAGCCCTAGGGGCATCGTCAGCAGTCAACCAGTCGCCCTCGTCGCGAGATCGATTTTCAATGAAGGGTCGGTCTCGTATTCGTCAATGATGGCATTGTATTTGTCAACGATGTCGCTAATGGCCGTAATGCGCTTCGCCGCCTCAAATACTCCGATCTCATAGATGTTGGTCGCTAAAAACTGCTCCACCTCGATGGTGTCGACACGGTCAGCGATACCGAGATTGCGCGCTAGGCCTTCCGCGACTGCCAACCCTTCGCGCGTAGTAACAATGACCGGTCGACGCCCCTGGCCAAGGTTATCCCTGCACTTCAGCAAGAGAGCCTCTCCGGGCGATACCGACACATGGATAGACGTATCCCCCAGATCGAAGTCCCCGCCCCGCGACTTCACGTCATTGACGTTCGCGCCGTGGTGCTCGACGTCTGCCCGGCCTTCCAGAGCGACCTGTAGCTTAGCTCCCACCAAGTGCTGGAGCACCGTGCCAACGATCATGGTCCCGCCCGCCTCACGCTGACGTTCCTCAGCCTGCGCGACAAGGCTACGGACTGTCGAACGCAAGCCATGGCTTGGGTCTACCCGAAGCGTGAACGGCTTCGCAGCGAAGAACTCTCGGACCTTCTGGACCCAGAACCCCTCGATAGTATCAAGATCGAGCGGACCTAGTTCATGGGCGTCGTTCAGGAAGGCCACGTAGGCCTTCATGTTATCGATGCTGCCACGGCTCGTGCGTCCACCTTCCTTGGCCAGCACCCGGTCAATGCCATGCCGGGCAAGAATGGCCTGCACCTTAGCGGCTCCCGCGCCCAGCACCTGCCCACCTCGTTCGACCACGAGATTAGCAGCCTTAAGAGGCAGCCCCATGGTCCGAGCGTGATCGGTGACCACGAGCATGATTGATAACGCGCCCTTGTTCTTGATCTTGGACTTGGTGACGAACTCTTCCAGCAACTGAATCATGCGGCGGCAATCGCAAGACGGGTAGAATTTTCCGCCAAGATTGGCTCCAAGATGAAGGCAGCGAGATGCCGAACTACGGGCACAGCAACGCCATCGCCTGCCACATGGTAGGCGTCGTTATAGCCCTTGGGCAAGACATAGCTGTCCGGCAGCCCCATGAGACGCGCGGCCTCTCGGGAGGAGATCAGACGAGAACGTATCTCGCGCCCCTCAACCACGAGGACGAGCTGCCGTGACGAACCCCCGGCGGGTGTCCGTAGACAGCCCGCGATACCGTCGCAACGAAGCTCGGCCCGCTGCACCCCATCCCGCGTCCGCTTGTACACTGTACCAACCCTACGCCGTCCGCTGTCCATCATGCTCTGGACTTTGAGGTAGTTGCGCTCCGTCATCATTGAGACCAACCGCTTCGTCTCAGACGCCGAATGCCACCTAACGTCCTGCGGGTCGTCCTCTATCAGGGCCTCCAACGGCAGTGGAGGATACGTCGGGTCGGGTACACGCCACCACGTCCAAGCCTCCCGCGCCGCCATGTCCATCTGCTCGAAAGCCTTGATCAATTGTGGCGGGTGCCAGCCCGGCTGCGGTCCCTCCGCAGTGATGTCGTACGGGATTGAGACGTCATTCCGCACGGCAACGATGAACACGCGAGGCCGAGACTGCGGCAGGAAGCGCGCGGCATCCATCAGGACCGCACCAAAGCGATACCCAGCCGATGCGAGGCAAGCCCCCACGGCGGCAAAATCCCTGCCTCCGCCAGAGGTGAGAATGCCGTAGACGTTCTCAAGGACGATCAACCGAGGGGCGCGACCGCGCCGCTTCAGATCAAGCATCAGCTTCCAGAATGACCAGAACGTCCCTGACCGGGTACGCTCATTGTCATGCTCCCTGCCGATGCCCGCATAGTTGCCCGCGAGCGAGAGATCTTGGCAAGGGAACGAAGCCCAGGCGAGGTCAGCCTTACCGGGCAGGTCACCGACTTGCAGAAGTCCCACATCGCCGACAATCAGGTCTGAGTCGCCCCAGTTCAACCGATAGACATGTGCCTTCATGGCTGAAAAGTCGTTAGCGAGCAGGCAGTTCCAGCGCTTGCCGAGACCCGCTCGCGCCATCCCGCCGCCAGCGAAGAACTCGTAAAAATCCAGCACTTCCGAACCCTTCTGCGTTCCTCGCATGTTCCTGCCTACCGCGATTCCCGTTGTCAACGACGGGAGGAACAAAGTCGTGGATATCCGTCTCATTTAATGATGGGAGCATAGCTGTCACCTAGACACCGGCCCGCAGGCAGCATATCAAACCACCATCGTTCCGATCTTAGCCGTGAGGGACGATCCGCATCCGTGCGGCGAACGTAGGCACTCGACCAGACAGGTCGGGCGGCCTGCAGAATAAAACACCTTCGGGGAATACGCAGGGCGCGTGTTCCTACGTTCGCGCGCGGCTAACCGTCCCGACTGTCGGGGCGGAGCGGTAGAACGTGGGGCAACATTTCATGAAGCCTAAGGCTCTCTATGCGCTCGCCATTGTAGCAGCGCTTTTCCCGACGGCGTCGCTGTCTCAACGCCGTGCAAACAAGCCATCGGCAATAAGGGCAGAGGCGGCGGTTAAGGCGGAACCTGCCATCTGTGCCAAGCTCATGGCTGATTATGAGGGCGCTAGTAAGAAGTTGGCCTACAGTCAGTCGGAAGACGCGATTGATGACAGCGCACCTCGAACGACGATGCGTGAAATGCAGAATTCCAACGTCATGAACCAAGCGCAGATGACGATGGATTTGATGAAGAGCGCGGGTTGCACGATGCCAACCTTCGTTCCTTCTGCGTCCCGATATGGTTTGGCATCGTTGCGGTGTGCGACCGCATTGCAGGGTATCAAGACTAAGCACGCCGTAGATCGTGTTGAAGGCAAATATGTCAGCTACCCCGAGCCTGTTGAGTGCGACACCGCCACGTGGAAGCCTGACACTCGCTGATGTGGCTGCCCTTGGTTGTCGACACCAAAAGCATCAGTGTAATAAAATTTGCAAAGGTGGGGAGCATTACCCAATGCTTAGAAATCGTTGCCGCTCTATTTTCAGGGCCGGATTGATGGTCGCTGCAATATCTGTAATCGCCTTCAATTCAGCAGCGTATGCGAAAGCACATATAGTAAATCGCTATCATGCGTCGGTGAACGGTAGGTGACCTGCTCCCCGGAAATCATGCCATTGGTAAGTTAGCTCGTCAGATGGAGACGAGCGATGCGGCGAGGCCGTTTTACCGAGGATCAGATCATAGGCGTGCTGCGTGAG
>NZ_JAXOJH010000019.1:0-54424 GCF_036663655.1 Sphingomonas flavida | reverse complement strand
ACAACAAATCACCGGCAACACCTTACCACCCCGTTCCCAGGGCTTCCAGCGCGCCAGTCTGTCGTAGCTGCACCGGTCAGTCGTTGCGACCACCGCTGCGGTGAAACCCCTCTAGGCGGACGTCGCGAACCGGTCAACAACATTTTTCACACCAATGACACTTTTCCTCCAAAACATCGTCACACACCCCCCCTAACTTCCCCAGCTCGCCGACCTCCCAGGGTTTCATACGGGCCGCACAGCCCCCTGCCCCGCCCCTGCCCCTGCCCATTGATCAAGAGCATCCTTCGACACCGATGCCTGCGGGCCGCAGTTCAAGAGCTCGGCTATTCGCGCCGCGTCGGCGTCGACCTTTTTCCGCAAAATCACGCTGACGTTCCGAGTCACCTGCAAAATGCACCATTATCATGTGCGGGTCGTTGTCGGCCCCTATGGTTACTCGACCTATCAGGGCAGCAGGCCCCGGACGCCCTGTCACCCGCTTTACCGCTGCGCCATCTGGGCGTGGAAAAGCGGGACACATGCCGTCACTTCGCTTGGAGGAAACCGTATGACGATGGCCACGCTATCGCACCATGGGCGCTATGACTATCGGCCGATCGTCGGGTGCGCCGACTATTCGTGGCCCGAGAACCGCCGTCTGGCGATCTATCTGGGCGTGAACCACGAAGTCTTCGCGTTCGGCGAGGGAATGGGAGCGACGCTGGCGCCGTCCAAGACCGAACCGGACGTCATGAACTTCGCCTGGCGTGACTATGGCAATCGGGTCGGAGCGTGGCGGTTCATGGAGATGTTCGACCGGCTCGAACTGCGGACCACCGCGCTCGTCAACGCCGCGATCATTACCCAGTGTCCGGGGCTTGCCGAGGCATGCCGGGATCGGGGCGACGAGATTGCCGCGCACGGGCATAGCAATGCGGAGGCCGAGGGGGAGCAGAGCGAGGACGATGAGCGTGCGATGATCGCCAACGTGCTCGAAACGTTCGCCAAGATCGGTGTTCGCCCGCGCGGCTGGCTGGGCCCCTGGATTTCCGAAAGCCACGGGACGCCCGATCTGCTGGAGGAGGCCGGTTTCGATTATGTCCTCGACTGGGCGCATGACGACCAGCCGACGCGACTGAGAACCCGCAGCGGCAGGGACATCCTGTCGATCCCCTATTCGCAGGAGATCAACGACATTCCTTCGATCATAGCCCGCCAGCAGGAGGCGGTGACCTTTGCGGGCATGATTGAGGACAATGTCGAACAGTTGCTGAGCGAGTGCGATCGCCGACCATCGGTCCTGGGTATTGCCCTCCATCCCTATATCATGGGGCAGCCGCACCGCGCACTGCATCTGGAACGCGTTCTGACCCGGCTGCGGAAAGCGGACGACCCGCGCATCTGGTGGACGACGGCGGGTGCCGTGGCCGAACATGTCGCCTCTCTGGGACATCCAGACGTCTGATGCTCCGTGCCTCGTCGTCGGCCGGTGATCAGCCTGGCTGGTTGGCAAGCACCGCGTCGAGCAGCCCCGGAAAGCGCTGGTCAAATTCACCACGGCGCAGCGTATTGATCATCTCGCGCCCCGCCTGCGTCGTCTCGATCAGCCCCGCAGCACGCAACAGCTTGAGGTGATTGGACAGCGTGCTCTTGGGGATGGAGTCGCACGGTGCTGCATCGGTGCAGCTCAGCCGTTCGGTCGCGGCCAGCCGCGCCACCATCGCCAGGCGATTGGAATCGGCCAGCGCGTGCAGCGCCAGGTCGAGGGGAACGTCCTCCAGCCGGGGATGGGTGAAACGGGGCATGAACCCGATATAGGGCAGACGAGCCAATTTAATAGTTCGGCATTATTGAACTATTAAAGCCTAACCCCATCTTCTGCCTGCCGACAGCGCACGATGCCGTGATCGCGGGCCCTATGTCTTGGAGAATGTACATGTCGCTTGCAGGCAAAAAAGCGCTCGTCACC
Source organism: Sphingomonas flavida (assembly GCF_036663655.1). Taxonomy (NCBI): domain Bacteria; kingdom Pseudomonadati; phylum Pseudomonadota; class Alphaproteobacteria; order Sphingomonadales; family Sphingomonadaceae; genus Sphingomonas; species Sphingomonas flavida. The sequence continues at coordinate 52,473 of NZ_JAXOJH010000019.1, read as the reverse complement.
GGTGGATCGCGCGGCATCGGAGCGGCCATCGCCAAGCGGTTGGCGGCCGATGGCGCGACTGTCGCGATCACCTATGCGGGCAACACGGCCGCAGCCGACGCCACCGTCGCGGCGATCGAGCGGGCCGGCGGCACCGCCTTCGCCTTTCAGGCCGATGCCGCTGATCCGGCCTCTCAGCGTGGTGGTGTCGAACAGGCCGCCGCCGCGCTCGGCGGGATCGATATCCTGGTCCACAATGCCGGGATCGCCGAATTCTCGACCTTGGCCGAGGATAGCGACGACACCTTCGATCGCCAGTTCGGCGTCAACGTGAAGGGTCTGCACGTCGGCACGCGCGCCGCCCTGCCGCATCTTCGCGATGGCGGGCGGATCATCCTGATCGGCAGCATCTCGGGCGAAATGGCCTTTCCTGCGACAACCATCTATAGCGCGACCAAGGCAGCCGTGGCGGCGCTGGCGCGCGGCTGGGCCAAGGACCTCGCCCCGCGCAACATCCTGGTCAATACGATCCAGCCCGGTCCGATCGACACCGACATGAACCCCGCCGACAGTGAGTTCGCGGCCCAGGTGCTGGGCGCCATCCCGCTCGGTCGCTATGGCAAGGTCGAGGAAGTGGCGGGCGCGGTCGCGTTCCTTGCCGGGCCGGACGCCAGCTACATTACCGGCACGACGCTCAATATCGACGGCGGTGTGACGGCGTAAGTCGTAGGCGGCCCCTTCCTCTCTATGGGAGGGGCCGCGCGTCGGGCTCCACCCATGATAGTGTCCGTGACGACTCGCGCGTGGCATGGGGCGGACACGCATGGCGTCCGCCACGTTTACAGGCGGCATCGGAAGCCCCAGCCGGAGTGTTCCCCATCTTTAATCTCGTCTTTGCTGTCCCCGCGCTGATCGTCCTGGCTCGCTGGCTGTCGCCGTTGCCGGTGCCCATCTGGGCCAAGCTTCCTGTCGGACTGCTGATGCTGGCCGCCTCGCAATTCCATTTGTGGAGCCGCTTTTCGTCCGGGTCGGTATTCGCGCCGGAGTTCTCCCGCCCGGTCGTGATCCTGTTCAACTGGGCGTTCGGCGCGCTGGTGCTGCTCGCGGTGTTCCAGCTGGTGGCTGATCTGGGGGCGCTGGTGACGATGCTCGTTCGTCGACAGGCGATCCGCGAACCCGCGACGCTGCGTTACGCCATCGCCGCGCTGGCGGCCGGGTTGGCCGGGCTCGGGGTGGCCAATGCCTTGCGCGTGCCACCGGTCCGGGACGTGACGGTCGCGATCCGCGACCTTCCGCCAGCGTTCAACGGCTATCGGATCGTCCAACTGACCGATCTGCATATCAGCCGCCTGTTTACCGCCGAATGGGCGCACGCGGTCGTCGAGCGGAGCAACGACGCCGGAGCCGAGCTGATCGTGGTGACCGGCGATTTCATCGACGGCTCGGTCGATATGCGCCGGGACGACGTGGAGCCGTTGCGCCGCCTGCGCGCGCCCGACGGGGTCTATGCCATTCCGGGCAATCACGAATATTTCTTCGACTATGAAGCGTGGATGCGGCACCTGTCAGGCATGGGGTTTCGCATGCTGACCAATGCCCATGCGGTCGTCGAACGCGGTGGCGATCGGCTGGTCATCGCCGGAGTGACCGACCTCTCGGCACCCAGCGTCGGCCAGGCCGGACCCGACCTGACCCTCGCGCTCCGCAACGTCCCCGGCGATGCGCCGGTCATCCTTCTCGACCACCAGCCCGGCAAGGCGCGCGATGCCGCCGCGCAGGGCATTGCGCTTCAGCTGTCCGGCCATACCCATGGGGGCATGATCCGTGGGCTCGACCGACTTGTGGCTCGCGGCAATGCCGGGTTTGTGTCTGGTCGCTACGCCGTGGGTGACATGACGCTCTATGTCAGCAACGGCACCGGCCTGTGGCCGGGCTTCGCCCTGCGACTGGGCGTACCGTCCGAGATCACCCGGTTCACGCTGCGGCCGATGCCGTAAATCGGGGCCAGCGCATCGTCGGCAATCCGACTTTATAATCAGGAATTTGCAACCCGCCGCATGATCGCGCAGGAGGGGAGACGCACGGGGACGCTTTAGGGGGAATGAGAATGAAGCGTCGGGTTCTGGGGCAGTTGCCGCTCCTTCAGGAACACCGGGCCTTGGCCTATGCGCTGAGCCTGTTGCTCTGCGCTATCGCCTGGTGGATACGCTGGATGCTTCATTCGGCCTTCCCGCCCGGCTTTCCGTACCTGACATTCTTTCCTGCGGTCATCCTTACCTCGTTCCTGTTCGGCCGCGGTCCGGGCGTGGTTTCGGCCGTGGTCTGCGGGCTGCTCGCCTGGTATTTCTTCATTCCACCGATCCACACCTTCGACCTGTCGGGGCGGACGCTTGTCGCGATCGGCTTCTACACCTTCGTCGTTGCCGTCGATATCAGCCTGATCGACGCGATGCAGCGCGCGTATCGGCGGACGGCGGGCCTGGCATCCGGGCAACGGCGCCTGGCCGAGCGCACGGAGCTTTTGTTCAACGAGCTCCAGCACCGGGTGTCCAACAACATCCAGATGGTCGGTGCCATGCTGTCGCTGCAACAGAGACAGGTCACCGATCCGATCGCCCGCATGATCCTGACCGATGCGTCCAAGAAGCTGCAACTGATCGGGCGTATCCAGCGACAGCTGTACTCGACCAGTGGCGAGCAGGTGCCGCTGGACATATTCCTGCGCGACCTGATGACCGACCTGTTCGCGGCCGATGCCAGGCCGGGTATCAGCCACCGGATCGACGCGGTTCCCGGCATCCTTCTGCCCCCCGATGCCGCGATCCCGCTCGCCCTCATCATGGCCGAGGGTATCGCGAACGCGATGGAGCACGGCTTTGCAGGCAAGGAATTCGGCACGGTCGTCGTCAACCTTACCCGCCGGGACGGGACGACCGAGCTTTGCGTCATCGACGACGGGGCCGGACTGCCGCCGGAATTCGCCCTCGCTCACTCGGACAGCCTGGGCCTGAAACTCGTGGCCAGCCTGACGCGGCAGATCGGGGCGCAGCTCAGCATCGAAAACCGGCCCTCGGCCGGGACCATCCTGCGCTTGCTCCTGCCCGACAATAATGGTCGGGATAGATCGGCTGACGCGGGAGGTTGAGAAACGATCGTGGCTCGAAACCAAGCGTCGAGCGGTTGTCCAGATACGCCTAACGAGGACCAATTGAAGCTGCTGCATCCGCTGCGCATGATATCCGTAATCGGCATGACCTCGCCGTTCATCGTCAGCGCCGCGGACCTGGAGATCGGCTATACCGTCGCACATAACCTTACGCTGACGATCGGCTCGCCCCCACCGCGACCATACTGATCTATACGATCACCGGCGGCACCGCCGATGGTCAGGTCTATCCGCGCAACGGCGGCTTCTATTACACTCGACTGCGTATAAAATGCTAAGCCCGTGGCAGTGGGGCGGCCTCCCCCGCCCCACTGTCCGATCAGTCCAGTCCGGTCAGGGCGAGTGTCGCGAAACTGGCCAGCCAGTGCTCGCCCATATAGTCGCCAGACACCGCCTCCAGCGCGACGTCCATGTGCCGGGCGGCGGACTCCTCCAATATGGCGGTGAGCTCCGGCGGCAGCGTTTGGGCCAGCGTGCGCATCGCCCAAGCACGGCTGAGGTTCAGGCCGTCGAGATGCGCGATCTGTCCGTCGCTGCGGTCGCTGACTTCGGCCGGGGTCAGGAGCGCCGCGGGCTGGCCTTCGGTCAATTCCGGCAGGAAGCCAGCGAACCAGTCGGCGAACGCATCGGCCGGCAGCAGGCGCTGCATCGCCATCGCCTCCACCAGCACCGGGGACAGGAAGTCCTGCCCGCTCGGCTCCCATGCCTGGGCGGCGCGGTCCTTGCCATACCAGCGGCGGGCACAGTCGGCCATCGTGGCGCGCATCGCATCGTCGCCTGCCACCCGCGCATAGCGGTCGGTCAGGACCAGCGCGAAGGCGGTATTGGCATGCATCCCGACCCGCACCGGATAGGTCAAGAGCGGCAGGAAATCGTGCCACCGCGTCGCGAAGGCTTCCGCCAGCGGCCTCAGGGTGGCGGCATGCGGGCTGCCCGAGACGGTCAACTCGCTCGCCAGCATCATCAACCAGGCCCAGCCATAGGGGCGCTCGAACCCGCGCGACGCGGGCCGATCGAGATAGGCGCGTTCGACCTCGACCTTTTCGGGCGTGAACGCCTCGGCAAACAGCGCGTCGATCTCGGCCGCTTCGCCAAGGGCAGGAAAGCGGTGGCGCAGCCGTGCCAGCAGCCAATATCCATGGACGCAGCTATGCCAGTCATAGCTGCCATAGAAGATAGGATGCACGACGCGCGGCACATAGGCATCCGCATCGCTGGTCATCACATGGTCCGCCTTGTGCGGATATTCGCGGGTCACATGGCCCAGGGCGATACGGGCGAAACGGCTGGCGAGATCGGGGGTCATGCTGTCTTTCCGGGGAAGGCGCAAAGCGTCAGGACGATGATGTTGAAGACGAGCAGGATCAACGCGGTCGGCCACTGGACGCGGATCACGCCAAACCGGTCGCGCAGTTCCAGGACGGCGGCGGGCACGATGTTGAAGTTGGCTGCCATCGGCGTCATCAGCGTCCCGCAAAAACCGGACAGCATGCCCAGGGCCGCGACCGCCGCCGGATCTCCGCCGAAGCGGTGGATGACGATCGGCAATCCGATCCCGGCGGTCATGATCGGAAAGGCGGCAAAGGCATTGCCCATCACCATCGTGAACAGGGCCATGCCGATGCAATAGGCCAGGGTCGCGGCCAACGGCGTATCCAGCGCCACGACACCGGTCACGCCGTCCGCCACAACGGTCCCGACCCCCGCCATCGCAAAGACCCCGCCCAGCGCCGCCAGCATCTGCGGCAGCACCATCGCCCATCCGATCGCATCCGATAGTCGCCGCCCCTCCGCTACGGCGGCACCGCGCGGCGGGCGGGTCAGCAGGATGGCGAGGCCAAGGGCGACCACGGCACCGACCGCCAGCGCGACAAGCGAAACCTGTTTGGGATCGATGACCGGCATACCGGCGATGATGCCATCGGGGATCAGCAACGTTCCCGCCAGCGTCACGACCGGCAGGGCGAGCGCGGGCACGAACAGGCGATGGCCCAGCCGTGCGGCCCCGGCGCGAGCGAGCCCCGCGTCATTGGATGCGACGGCCGAGGGACGCAGCCCCCAGGTCGCAAGGCCGACGAGAACCAGCACCAGCATCCCGGCCACCAGATCGGGAAGCCAGACGCCCGGCCCCAGCAGGACCGCGAACACGCCCCAGAACGCCGCATTGCGCCAGCGCGTCGGCGAGGCCCGGTCCAGCGCATGATGCACCGCGACGGCCGCAGGCAGGGCCGCCGCCGCAAAGCCCAGCGCATCCAGCCCGATCATCGGCACCGCGCCTTTAAACGGCGATCAAGCAGCAGCAATCGGATGCCATGGACGATAAAGGCCATGATCGCGGTCGGGATCGCCCATAGCGCGACATCCAGTGGCGCGACGACGACCCCCTCCTGCTCCAGCACCGCACGGATCAACAGGATCGAGCCGATCGCGATGAACACGTCCTCGCCGAAGAACAGGCCGATATTGTCGACCGCCGCCGCCTGCGCACGGATATCGTCGCGCAAGTCGGGGTCGAGCGCGGGGTCGCCGTCACGCGCCGCGACGCCTTCGACCATCGGGGCCACGATCGGGCGGACCATCTGGACATGCCCGCCCAGCGCGTTGAGGCCCAACGCAGCGGTCACTTGGCGCACCGCCAGATACCCCAGCAAGACACGCCCGACCGTCGCCCCACGCAACCGCCCGACCAGTTCACGCGCATGGTCGCGCAAGCCCGCCCGTTCGAGAAGTCCGATGGTCGGCAGCGCCAGCCAGGCGACGGCCATGAACCGGCTGGAGACGAAAGCCTTGCCGATCATCGCCACGACCTCGACCGGCCCGTGGCCCGCCGCCGCCGCGCTGGCGAAGGCGGCAATCGTCACGACCAGCAGCGGATTTACGCCCAGCGCAAAGCCGATGACGATGATCGCGATCCCCGACAACACCAGCATCGCGTCGCCCCTTCCCTACAGCGTCGCGGCGGCGCGCGCCGCCTGGTTATAATGGCCCGACAGCCGACGCAGCAGGGCAGCGGCCGCCGACAGCGCTTCGGCATCGGGGCCGTCCGCATCGACGGCGGCGGCCAGCACATGCTCGCGAATATCACGATACCCCGCGCAAAAGTCGCGCCCCGCCTCGGTCGCCAGCAACAGCTTCTCCTTGCCCTCGCGATGCGTCGCGATCAGCCCCGCCTTTTCCAGCTTTCGGATGGCGTAGGTGACCAGGTGCGTGTCCTCGATGTCGAGGACCAGCGCGATGTCGGCGATCCGCTTGGGCCGATCGCGATGCCGGACGGTGTGGAGGATCAATACCTCGAGCGGCGCAAGCGCCAGGCCGGTCGCGGCAGCGCAGCGGGCCATCCAGCGCTGGTAGGCGGCGGCCGCCAGCGTCAGGCTGAACTCCAGCTCCGAGAGCGCGGGCACCGAACCATCGGCAAGGTGCGCCGACGATACGATCGCGCGCCGTTCATTGGCCATATGCCCTCCAGTCCCGACCAACGATCGCGCTGGCCAGCCAATCTGTCAACATGTACACGATGATTCGTTGATAAATTACATACAAGGCTTATGCGATGCGCTGGTCGTTCTGGATTGATCGTGGCGGCACCTTCACCGACATCGTCGCGCGGGCGCCGGATGGGGCGATCACGACCACCAAGCTGCTCAGCGAAAATCCCGAACGCTATGACGATGCGGCGGTGGCGGGCATACGCCAGTTGCTGGACCTGTCCGACGATACCCCCCTGCCGACCGACATCATCGCGGAGGTAAAGATGGGGACGACGGTTGCGACCAACGCCCTGCTCGAACGCAAGGGCGCACGCACGTTGTTGGTGGTCGACCGGGGTTTTGCCGACCTGCTCGCCATCGGCAACCAGGCGCGGCCACGTCTGTTCGACCTCGATATCCGCCTTCCCGTTCCGCTCTATGATGCGGTGATCGAGATTGGCGGTCGCATCGACCGCGACGGAAATATCGTCGTGCCGCTCGACGAAGCGGCAACGGCCGAGGCCCTGGCCGCCAAACGCGCGGAGGGGTTCGAAGCGGTGGCGATCGCGCTGACCCATAGCTGGGCGCACCCCGCCACCGAAGCGCGTGTCGCCGAACTCGCCCGGGCGGCAGGCTTTGCGCAGGTGTCGGCCAGCCATGCGGTCAGCCCGCTGATCGGCCTCGTCTCGCGCGGGCGGACCAGCGTCGTCGATGCCTATCTGTCGCCGGTGCTGCGCCGCTATGTCGACCGGGTCGCGGGTGCCCTCGACGGCGTGCCGCTGCACTTCATGCAGTCGAACGGCGGGCTTGCCGAGGCGGCGGCGTTCCAAGGCAAGGACGCGATCCTGTCCGGACCGGCCGGTGGTGTCGTGGCGGCGGCGCGCACGGCGGAGGCGACCGGGATCGACCGTGTGATCGGATTTGACATGGGCGGCACCTCGACCGACGTCACCCTCTATGCCGGGCGGTTCGAGCGTGTGTTGGATGCCGAAGTGGCGGGCGTGGAAATGCGCGTGCCGATGATGGCGATCGACACGATCGCGGCCGGTGGCGGATCGATCCTGCATTATGACGGCGCACGCTTCCGCGTCGGCCCCGACAGCGCGGGCGCCAATCCCGGCCCCGCCTGTTATCGTCGCGGCGGGCCGCTGACCGTCACCGACGCCAATGTCCTGGTCGGCAAGATCCAACCGGCGCATTTCCCGGCGGTGTTCGGGCCGAACGGTGACGAGCCGCTGGATGCCGAGGCCACCGCGCGCGGCTTTGCCGCACTCGTCGCGCAGACCGGCATCACGGACCCGCGTCGGATCGCGGAGGGCTTTATCGAGGTGGCGGTCGCGCAGATGGCCGCCGCGATCAAGCGTGTCGCGCTGGAGCGCGGTGAGGATGTCTCCGGCTTCACGCTGCAATGCTTCGGCGGCGCAGGCGGCCAGCATGCATGTCGCGTCGCCGAGACGCTGGGCATGCGTCGGGTGCTGATCCATCCGCTGGCCGGGGTGCTTTCCGCCTATGGCATGGGTCTCGCCGATCGGATCGCCATTCGCCAGCGCTCGGTCGAACAACCACTCGGCACGCCGCTCGGCGACATCGCGGACGCGCTGGGCGAGGCCGCCGAGGCGGAGGTCGGGGCGGGGGCCGAGCGCGTCGCCACCGTCAACCTGCGCTATGCGGGAACGGACACCGCGCTGGGCGTCCCCTTGGGCGAGGATAGCGTGATGCGCGACGCGTTCGAGGCCGCGCACCTGACTCGCTTCGGCTTCGTCAGCCCGGACCGCGACATCATCGTCGACAGCCTGCTGGTCGAGGCGATCCTTCCGGGCGCGCCGGTTGCCCCGCCACGGCTTGCCCCCCGGCACGGCCCCCTGCCCGCCCCGATCGCGACCGTAACCGTATGGACCGGTGGTGCCGAACATGCGACGCCGATCCACGACCGCGCCGACCTGCGGCCCGGCGACCGCATCACCGGCCCGGCGCTGATCCGCGAGGCCATCGCCACGACGATGGTCGAACCGGGCTGGACCCTGGAGGTCGATGACGGCGGCGCGCTGATGCTCCATCACAGCGGGGCTGCGGCCCGCGCCGAACCCGACCCGGCGATTGCCGATCCGGTTCAGCTCGAGCTGTTCAACACCCAGTTCATGGGCATTGCCGAACGCATGGGCGTGGTGCTGCGCAACACATCCAGCAGCGTCAACATGAAGGAACGGCTCGACTTTTCATGCGCACTGTTCGACGCGGCGGGGCGGTTGATCGCCAATGCGCCGCATGTGCCCGTCCATCTGGGCGCCATGGGCGAAAGCGTGCGCGCGGTGATCGCCAGCCGGGGCGCGACGCTGAAGCCCGGAGATGTCGTCGCGCTCAATAACCCGTTCAACGGCGGCACCCACCTGCCCGACGTGACGGTCATCGCACCCGTCTTCGACGATGCAGGCAAGGCAATCCGCCTCTTCGTCGCCAATCGTGGCCATCATGCCGATATCGGGGGCCTCACCCCCGGATCGACGCCGCCCCAGTCCAGGACGCTGACGGACGAAGGCGTGGTGATCGACGACTTCCTGCTGGTCGATGGCGGCACCTTCCGCGAAGAGGCGTTTCGCCGCCTGCTCGCCGATGCACCCTATCCGGCGCGCAGCCCGGATACCAATGTCGCCGACATCAAGGCGCAGCTGGCGGCCAACGCCACCGGCATCGCCGAGCTGAACGCCCTGATCGCCGCGCGCGGATGGCCGATGGTGGACGCCTATATCGGCCATGTCATGGACCATGCCGAGCAAAGCATCCGCGGCGTGCTGTCCCGCCTGACCGATGGGGTGTTCGATTATGCGATGGACGACGGCACCCCGCTGAAGGTCCGCGTCACGGTCGACGCCGCGACCCGCAGCGCGACGATCGACTTCACCGGCACCGGCCCGGCCAGCCCCGGCAATTTCAATGCGCCCCCTGCGGTCACGCGCGCGGTCATCCTCTATGCCTTTCGCTGTCTGGTCGGCTCGGACCTGCCGCTCAACGAAGGTTGCCAGGTGCCGCTGACCATCGTCATTCCCGATGGCTCCTTCCTGTCGCCGCCGCGTGGCAGCGCGGTCGTCGCGGGCAATACCGAGGTCAGCCAGGCGGTCTGCAACGCGCTGCTCGGGGCGCTGGGCGCGTGCGCGGCGGCGCAGGGGACGATGAACAACTTCCTGTTCGGCAACGAGCGCTATCAATATTACGAGACGATATGCGGTGGTGCCGGAGCCGGGCCGGGCTTTGACGGCGCGTCGGCGGTGCATACGCACATGACCAACACGCGGATCACCGATCCCGAAATCCTCGAACTCCGCTATCCCGTCCGCCTCGACCGCTTTGCGATCCGCCGTGGATCGGGAGGCCAAGGCGCAACGCAGGGGGGTGACGGGGTCATCCGGTCAATCACCGCGCTGGAGGCGATGACGGCGACGATCGTCGCATCCCGCCGGACGATCGCCCCGTTCGGCCTTGCCGGGGGTGGCGATGGTTCGACCGGGGTCCAGCATGTCCAACGGGCCGATGGGACCAGCCAGGCCCTGGCCGGTGTCGACCAGGTGGCGCTGGAGGCAGGCGACTGCCTGACCATCCAGACCCCTGGCGGTGGCGGCTTCGGCCTCTCGCCAGACGGATAACGCCGCATGATCCCGTCAGGCGAGGCTGGAACCTTTCGCGGCTAAGGGGGTGCCGATCGCGGCAGCGATGTGCTCGAACGGAATTATCGCTCGTGAAAAATACATGGTCCGAATGCGGTTTCGATTCGTTTCGACGATGTCCCGAACAGGAGAGAAAAATATGCTGTTTCACACGATGGTCGGATCGAACGACATCGAGCGATCGAAGCGCTTCTATGACACGGTGCTTGGCACCCTGGGCGTCGGCGAACCGACACGAAATATCGCCGACAGCGGCCATATCCGTCTGATCTATAACAATGGCAACGGGACCAACTTCATCGTCAGCCAGCCGATCAACGACGAGCCGGCGACAATCGCGAACGGCAGCACCGTTGCCTTTGCGTGCGACTCGCCGGAACAGGTGAAGCGGTTTCACGACGTCGCGGTCGCCCATGGCGGCACCTCGATCGAGGCTCCGCCCGGACCGCGGAACACCGCCAGCATGGGCACGATCGAACTCGCTTATGTCCGCGATCCCGATGGCAACAAGCTGTGCGGGATTCACTTCCCCAAATAATCGGGCTCATCCGATATCGGCCTGACGGCGCTGCCCGTTCTCATTCTGAACGGGCAGCAACGCGGTTCCGAGAGGATGCAGATGGCCAGACGTTGGGACGTTGATCGCCGCATCCGTCAGGCGTAACGCTCCATCATGACCCGCAACCGAACTTGGCGAAAAGCCCTGATCGCCTTGTTCGTCGCGATCGTGGCCTTCACCGGCTACCACGCGGTTCGAACAGTCAGCGATGCCATCTATTGGAATGCGCACCGCGACGAACCGATCGAGCCGTGGATGACGATCGGCTATGTCGCCCATTCCTATCACGTGCCCCCTCATGTGCTTCATGCCGCATTGGGCCTGCCGCCGCACCCGGACCGGCGGCCGCTGGCCCGGATCTCGCGCGACAGCGGACTGACGATGACGCAGATCGAGGCACGACTGACCTATGCGATCGTGCATGTGCGCCCCCCCTACCCTCCGCCCGGCCCACCCCCGCAACCGATCATGCCATCGCGATCATCGTCGTCCGCCCGATGACCGACCAACTGCTCGAACTGCTGACGACCTACGGGCTGCCTGCGCTTTTCGTCGCGATGGTGCTGGCCGCAGCAGGCATGCCGTTTCCCAGTTCGCTGACATTGGTCGCGATGGGCTCGTTCGTCGCGCAGGGGGAATTGTCGTTCTGGCCGGTGATCTTCGCCGGTTCGGCCGGGGCCGTTGTCGGCGATCAGATCGGTTATGCCTTCGGGCGATATGGCGGGCGACCTTTGCTCGCGGCGGTCACGCAACGCATCGGCGGGGCGGACAAGGTCGAGAAGGCCGAGGCCCATTCGCGCAAATGGGCGGGCTGGGGCATTTTTTTCAGCCGGTGGCTCATCGGACCGCTGGGGCCGTGGATCAACGTCACCAGCGGGCTGACAAATTACCCCTGGGTGCGGTTCATCGTCCTCGACATTGCGGGCGAAGTCCTGTGGTTGTTGATCTACGTCTCGCTCGGTCGCGCCTTCAGCGACCAGGTTCAGACGATCGCAAGCCTGCTCGGCAACCTGACCTGGGTGATCGTCGGCCTGCTCGCGGCCATATTGCTAGGATGGAAGCTTTTCGGCCGCTCCCAGACGGCCTCTGACGACACGGAGTAACGGCCGAGCCATCCGGCGAATGCACGCCGCGTCGATCACACGCGAAGGCGCGACCGATACGACTTAGCCGTCCGCCAGACCGTGCCGATTGGCCTCGGCGATCATGCGCGCCAGACGCTCGGCATCCTCAGCGACCCGATCGTCGTCCAGTTCGCGCCGCAGCCACCGCAATTCGTGAAGCTTGCCGCTGTCGTCCAGTTCCCCGCATCCGACCCGCTTGCCATAGTCCAGCAAGGCACAAGTCGCACCGGGAACATGCTGCCGGACGATCTGCTGCACCCGATCGATAACATACTCGCCGGTTCCTGCAATTTCTGTCATTTCATCCTTCCATTCGGTGCCATGACGGCACCCGTATTTCGGCCCGGAAAGCCGCCCATGTCCGTCGATCCGATGCCGGACGTTTTTTGATTTGTATTTCGGTCGGGGCGATCGACCGGCCGGTATCAGCGCTGCTTCTTGGTGATGGTCGCGGTGAAGTCCGGATCCTTCTTCGCCACCCAGTCCACGAACTTCCGCACGTTCGGATTGTCGAGCAGGCCAGCGACATTCATGCCATGCCGCTGCAACTCGGAGTTGGTGAAATTGGCGGTCAGCGTCTGCTGGCAGATCGGATGCATCGGCACGACGTCGCGGCCACCGCGGCTTTTGGGGACAGGATGGTGCCAGACAATGGTCTTGCCCGTCGGCCGACCGCACAGCCAGCATGGCGTCGGCTCCGCCGGAACCTCGTCTTCCTGGGGAAGGTGATCATAGGGATCGTATTTCGAACGTCTGGCCATAACTCGATCTAGCTGCCTCGATTGCCGTGGCCTGTAGCAAAGCGAACGGCGGCATCATATGGAAAGCTGGGCGCAGGAGCCTCCATTCGAACGGCACGATACCGCGCCCGAGAAGCCCCGCAGGATGGCTACATCAGGTGCCTCAACGAGACGCCGTTCCCATGCTCTCCCGGTGCTGCGGCTGTGGCGTAACGAACATGATCATGTGCACGCGCATAGTGGTGATGGCGGGCGAATTGCCCTCCCCCCGACGGGCATACTACCGACCTAGAACTTCCGTCATGACTGACGAAGCGTTGGTTAGCATGTCTTCTTTGAAGGCATTTATATCCGCTGCATCCATGCAGCGGATATAAATGCTGGAATGAAGCCACTTTAATCGTTTGCAAAGCCTTGGTTGGTATTGGGTCCCCCGATTAAAAAACGGGGGATCAGGTGCTTCTTCAAAAGCTAATCATGTCGGGCATTCCATTCGTACTGACGGTTCCGGTACAAGCCCAGGCACAAACTACGCCGGCTGACAAGCGGACCGATGACAAGGCCGTCGAGAAGAATACGGCTAACAAGGATGTCGTCGTTACAGCCGTCGCGCGCGGGCGCGATCGTCTGGACAGCGCCATCTCGACCAGCTCGCTCGGCGCGGCCGAGATCCTGAAGGCGGCACCGCGCTCGACCGCCGAAATCTTCCGCAACATCCCCGGCATCCGCTCGGAAAGCTCGGGCGGCGACGGCAACGCCAATATCTCGATCCGGGGTCTGCCGATCGCGTCGGGCGGTGCCAAGTTCCTGCAGTTGCAGGAGGACGGGCTGCCGGTGCTCGAATTCGGCGACATCACCTTCGGCAATGCCGACATCTTCCTGCGCGCCGACATGAACGTGTCCTCGGTCGACGCCATTCGCGGCGGCTCCGCCTCGACCTTCTCGTCCAATTCGCCGGGCGGGGTCATCAACATGATCTCCAAGACCGGCGACGTGCCGGGCGGCGCGATCATGGCGACCGCCGGACTGGATTACGGCGAGTATCGGCTCGACTTCGATTACGGCGCCAAGCTCACCGACACGCTACGCTTCCATATCGGCGGTTTCTATCACCAGGGTGAAGGGCCGCGCCGCGTCGGCTATGACGGCACCAAGGGCGGCCAGATCAAGCTGAACGTCACCAAGGATTTCAGCGGCGGCTATATCCGCTTCTACGGCAAGTTCCTGAACGACCGGTCGGCGGCCTATCTGCCCAATCCCGTGCGCGTGACCGGCACCAACGCCGATCCGCGCTACGAAAGCATCCCCGGCTTTAACATCGCCCGCGACGCTCTGCTGTCGCGCTATAACACCAGCAACGTGACGCTGGATGGGCAGAATAATCCGGTGGTCGACGATATTCGCGACGGCCAGCATCCGGTGGTCAACGCCTTCGGGGTGGAAACGCGCTTCGACGTGTCGGGATGGACCGTGACCGACCGGTTCCGCTATGCCGATGTCTCGGGCCGGTTCATCTCGAACTTCCCCTCGGCGGTCGACGGCGCGGCGGCGACCGCGACCGCGCTGGGCGGTACCGGTGCGACGTTGCGCTATGCCAGCGGACCGAACAGCGGACAGGCGATCACGAACCTGTCGGGGCTGAACGGCAACGGCCTGCTCGCCCGCGTCGTCGTGTTCGACACCAAGCTCAACAGCCTGGACAATGTCACCAACGACCTGCGCGCCAGTCGCGTCTATGACATCGGCAAGGGCGAGCTGACCACCACCGCCGGCTTCTACAAGTCGCGGCAGACGGTCGACACCGACTGGCTGTGGACCTCGACGTTGATGGACGTGCGCGGCGACGGGCGCGCGGCATTGGTCGATGTGTATAATGCCGCGGGCGTCGCGCAGACCCAGAATGGCTATTATGCATTCGGGGCGGATTATTTCGGCGGCTGCTGCCGTCGCAGCTACCGCGTCGACTATAACGTCAATGCGCCGTTCGGCTCGCTGAACTACAAGATCGGGCGCTTCGCGCTGGGCGCCAGCATCCGCTACGACTTCGGCAATGCGCAAGGATCGATCTTTGGATCGGACCTCGGCGGCGGGCGCGTCGGCACCACGGCGCGCGACATGAACGGCGACGGCGTGATCTCGGCAGCCGAGCAGCGCGTGGCCGTGATCCCGCTCACCAGCCCGGCGCCGGTCGATTATAGCTGGCACTATCTGTCTTATTCATCGGGCCTGAATTTCCGCGTGTCGGAGCCGTTCGCGATGTTCGTCCGCTATAGCCGGGGCGCGCGCGCCAATGCCGACCGGCTGTTGTTCGGCCCGGCGGTCAGCACAACCGACGGCCATCTGATCAATCGCGACGCCGCGGTCGATTATGTGCGCCAGGCCGAACTGGGCCTGAAGTATCGCAAGAATGGCATGTACGTGAACCTGACCGGCTTCTGGGCGCGGACCGAGGAGCAGAATTACGAGGCGACGCGCCAGGTCTTCATCGACCGCGAATACCGCGCCTATGGCCTGGAGCTGGACGGGGCGTATAGCGTCGGCCCGTTCAACATGACTGGCGGGGCCACCTGGACCGATGCCAAGATCGTCAGCGACGCACTCAACCCCGGCGTGGTCGGCAACACCCCACGCCGTCAGGCCCGGCTGATCTTCCAGGCGACGCCGCAGGTCGATTGGGACCGCATCACGATCGGCGCGAACGTGATCGGCACGACCAGCAGCTATGCGCAGGATACCAACCAGCTGAAGCTGCCCGGCTATACGGTGGTCAACGCCTTCGTGCAGTTCCGCGCCACCGACCGCATCCTGGTTTCGCTGAACAGCAACAACCTGTTCAACGCCTTGGGCTTTACCGAGGCCGAGGATGACGTGATCCCGACAAATGGCATCGTACGGGCGCGGACGATCAACGCGAGAACGACCTCGCTGTCGCTCCGTGTGGGTTTCTGACAAAGATACGGGGCGTGGCCCGATAGCTGCGCCCCTCGTATATTTCCGTTTTGCTCAACATAAGCCTGTTATGGGCGTGTGATTGCTGCTGATCCATCCGTTCTCGGAAGAACATTTGCCGCGAGCCCTATCCGTCTGACGTAAGCGACGAGGAATGCTCACCGATCGCGCCGTACTCGCTGCTGCAGGGCAGCGGGTACGCAACCAGCATAAGGTGTTCAACAGCCTTCACCACACCTGAAAGACGGGTGCACCGTGGCGACGGCTGATCAACAACCCGCTGCCCTGAGCGGTGGTTTACGAGCAGAGGTGGCGACGGCTTGCTGCGGGATGCTTCGAGGCGCTTGTTGATCTGCCCCCTATTTTGAACGGACGGATTTTGGCCCAAGCAGAAAGCATGGCGCTATCCCCTGAATATAGGCTTATGTCCGTGTCCGAGATCATCACCGACGGCAGTCGGCGCCGTCACTGGAGTACGGCTGAGAAACTGAGGATCGTCGAAAAGACGCTCGATGGTCGCGAAAGCATATCGGTGGTGGCGCGCCGCAACGGGGTCGCGCCGAACCTGCTGTAACGCTGGCGGCCGCTGATGCAGGAAGGCGGGAGCGTCGTGGCCACCAGCGACGATGACGTGACCAGCCATCGCCAAGTACGCGAGATGGAAACCCGCATCGGCGAACTGGAGCGCCAGCTCGGGCGCAAGACGCTCGAAGTCGAGATACTGAAGGAGGAGCTGGAGCGCTCGCGCCCGAAAAAATGCGAGCTTGCTCATGCACTCACCGCTGCCGGAGAGTATCCGGTGAACCTGATTGCCAGCACGCTCGGCGTTGGGCGCTCGACGGTGTACGACCGCCCGACCGCCCGACCGGCAGCACCCGGACCCGCGGGCCGTACTCCAAGGCCCAGGATGCCGATCTGCTGTCCCGCATCCGCCAGATCGCCGCGCATCGGCCCACTTACCGCTACCGCCGCATTGCTGTGGTCCTCAACCGACAGCAACGCGCCGAAAGACTGGCGTCGGTCAATCGCAAGCGCATCTACCGCATCATGGCAGCCGACCGCCTGTTGCTGGCGCGGCGCTATACCAAGCGGGCGGACTATGGCCATGACGGGGTCGTGGTGGCGATGCGTTCCAACCTGCGCTGGTGCTCGGACGGCTTCGAGTTCATCTGCTGAAACAGCAAGGTCCTGCGCAGCGCCTTCATCAAAGATGTCCATGACCGCGAGATCGTCGCCAGGCGCGCGGTGCCGAAACTGGCATTAGCGGCTTGAACGTGCGCGGCATCATGTCGGAAGCCGTGGAAACCCGCTTCGGCGGCATGCGCGCGACGACACCGGTCAAGATGCTGTCGGAAAACGGCTCGGCCTATACCGCCAGCAAAACACGGATCTTCGCCCGACAGTTGGACCTCAAATCCTGCTTCACGCCTGTTCGCGGCCTACAATCCAACGACAGCTCGGCGGCCTTCGTTCATACCCTCAAACGCGATTACGTCCGCGTCTCGCCGCTTCTCGATGTACCCACCGAGTTGAGTTCGCTTGCCGGATGGATCGAGGACTACGGCACCTCCCACAGTTAGCGCTCAAAATGCGTTCGCCGCACGAGCATCACGCACGGATGTCTGCACCCGCCTGAACCCGTCCGGTGGAACAGGGGCCAGATCACAGGTGGACGACCTGAGCGCGGTGCTGCGACTGGCGGCCGGGCACACGGCCGAGCAAACTGCTGCGATCATCGCTAGCCAGGCCAAGTCAGCGACTACATCGGTCCAGCAGCGCTACTCGATGACATGCCGAAGACGCAGTGGCTGGTCGGCGACCGCAGCTACGACGCCGATGGATGCAGGGACGCCTTGCAGGCCAAGGGCATTCAACTCTGTATCCTGGGCCACAGATCGCGCAACGAGCCGGTACAGCACGATAAGCCCCGCTACCGGCATTATAGCCGCATCGAGATCATGTTCGGACGTCTCAAGAATTAGCCAGGACTGGCCACCAGCTACGACTACTGCCTGCCCGCTTTCTTCTCCGCCAATGCTCTCGCTACCACCGTCATCTTCTGGTGATGATCAACGAGCCCTGATCCTAAAGAACGTCAAATCAAACACCTAATCGAATCATGACGACGCCATGTGGCGCCACTTCAGCATGGTAGCTGTTAGACAAACGCCCCAAATCCTTGTGGGTCCACAGGTCGCGACCATGCAGCTTAACGCTGGTCGGCAAACCCAACTTCGTCCAGTCTGCGACGATCCGTGCGGGTGCTTCGCCCCGATTCCACAGCAGCAGCGTCCGTCCGCCATCCGCCATCGGCTTTACCCATACCTCTTGCTTCCCGGACCGTGCCACACGGTGGCCCTGCGCACCGAGCGGGTCCTGATCAACCGCGATGACGTCGCGATTGAGCAGGATGTCGCGCGTCGCCGCGCTCATGTCCGCCACATTGTTGCCCGCGATCAGCGGCGCGGCCATCATGGCCCAAAGCGAAAAATGGGTACGATATTCGGTGTCGCTGAGCCCGCCGTTACCGACCTCCAGCATGTCGGGGTCGTTCCAGTGACCCGGCCCGGCAAAGGGCCAGAGCGGCTCGTTGAGATCGACGATCGACGCGACGCCCCAGCTATAGCCGTGCTTGCCTTCCCATTTGTTGGTGATGTCGCCGGTCGTCCGCCACATGTTGCCGATCTTGGTACCCCATAACCACGGCCGCGAATTGCCCCATTCGCACAGCGAAAACAGGATCGGCCGCCCCGTCGCGCGCAATGCGTCGGCCATCGTCGCATAGGCCTCCTCCGCATTGCGGACGCCGGTCGAGCACCAGTCATATTTGAGATAATCGACGCCCCAGCGGGCATATTGCAGCGCGTCCTGATACTCATGCCCCTGGCTGCCCGGACGACCGCCGCAGGTCTTGGTACCCGCATCGGAATAGATGCCGAACTTCAGCCCCTTGGCGTGGATATAGTCGCCCAGCGCTTTCAACCCGCCGGGGAAGCGCGTGCGATCCTCGGTGATGAAGCCGTTCGCGTCGCGCGCGCCGTGCCAGCAATCGTCGATGACGATATATTCATACCCCGCCGCCTTCATCCCGTTTGACGCCATCGCGTCCGCCGTCTTGCGGATCACCTCCTCGTTGACGTTGCAGGAGAATTTGTTCCAGCTATTCCAGCCCATGGGCGGCGTCTGGGCCAGGCCGTTCGCGGTCCGCTTGGGGTCCTTGGACGGGGCTAGCGTGTTGGGATCGGTGTCCAGCACCTCCTGCGCCAGGACGGGTGCGGCCTGGAACAGCAGCGTGGCAGCGGCCAGCGGACGAATGAGGCGACGGAGCATGACGGTGCTTCCTGGCTCAGCGGGTCTTGGGAAGGCGAGCGATCGCCCTGGCGTGCTCGGCGACCAGACGGACGGTCGTGTCGCCGGTAAAGATGCCGTACCAGCCCTGCGGCTCGTGGGGCGGGTCGCCCATATATTGGCCGTCGCCGTCGCGGAAGCGATAGTCGGGATGCTGCGCCCGTGCCTCGCCATTCCACGCCCAGAAATTGGTCCCGGCGACGGGGCCGCCCTGCTGCATGTCGCGCAGCGCCGCCGCGTAGATCAAGCCGTAGAAGCGATCCTTGAACGTCGTCGCGACCTTGGGATCATTGCTGCCGCCGTCGCGTGGATAGCCGAATTCTTCGAAGATCAGCGGCTTGTTGAGCTGCCGGGCATAGCCGACATGCTTGGCGATATAATCCTGGGTCAGCGTCTCGCCGCGCTTGTAGGTGTTGGCGAGGTCGGTCTGCTTCACCCAATCCCAGTTGTTGGGCCAGATATGCGCGGTCAGATAGTCGATCTCAGGGATGCCATGCTCGGCCAGGACGATTTCCGGCTGCTCCAGCGCGCCCTTCAACCCTTCCGAACCGGTGCAGACCAGGTGATTGCCGTCGAGCGACTTGATCAGCTTCGCGCTGTCGCGCACCCAGCCATAGAATTGGTCGAGATGGGCATGCGCGGCATCGCCCGCCGGACGAGGTTCGTTGGACAACTGCCACGCCATGATCGTAGGATCGGCGGCATAGGGTTTGCCGGTGACGCTGTTGGTCCGCGACACGACGGTCCGGATCCAATCGTCATACATCAGCTTGGCCCGGGCATTGCCGTAGAATTGCGCGTTGAAATTGGCGAAGGCGGGCCAGGGATGCTCGGGATCGTTGGCGTTGATGAACGTGCCGCCGTTCACATAGGACAGATAGGTCATCATGCCCCCCGACCATTCCCAGAAGTTGGTCAGGTAGAGGACGGCGCGCATGTCACGCTTGGCCATCTCGGCGAGCGCATAGTCGAGCCCGGCGAGCAGCGTCTGGTTGATCGTCGTGGCGGTGCGGAAACCCGGCTTGATCGAGTTGCGCAACGGGCCTTCCTCGGCCGAGGCGAGGATCCGCAGGTTGGTCACCCCCATCGCCGCCAGCGCGTCCAACTCGCGCCCAAGCCGCGCGCGGTCGCCATAAGGGGCGTCGGCCCCCAGATAGGCGGCATACCAGATATTGGCACCGGCGAAGCGATAGACATCGTCGTCGATCATCAGCCGCATACCGTCGCGCCGGACGAAGGCGCGCTCCCCGGCCTTGGCCGCGCCGGTCGCAAGCGCGGGCGCACTCACCGCCCCCGCCAGCAGTCCCGCCGTACCCACAAAAGCGCGACGATTGATCGCCTTCGTCATCCTCTTAATCCCCGCTTCGTACCGGTCCCTTGGCGGGCCTGATATGTCCGTAGAAATCGGGGCGGCCCGTTATCGAGCCCCCCGTCCGATCCGTCGCTCAGCGGACCCCGCAGCTCACTGGCCCCGGAGGCGCGCTGGCGATCCGGATCGACGATATGTCAAAATTCAGCTTGCCGTTGGTGGCGATGATCCAGGGCTTGGACACCGCGCCCATCGCCACGCCGCCATCGGCAAAGCAGCGCAGCGGCACCGCGAGTTGGCGCCACTGCCCCAATTCGCCCTTCAGCGCCCCGGTAATAGGCACCGAGGCCATCTTGCCGCCCTCCATGCCCAGTGTCACCTCGCCACTCGGCGCACCGGTGACGCGGTAATCGAGCAGCAGGCTGAGTTGGCCGTTGGACTCGCGGGTAATGTCGATCGGCTTGGCCTCCTCGATCGCGGCGCCCGCAGGACCAGTGCCTGCGAAGGCGAAGCGAAGGCTGTCTTCCTGCGCAGCGCGGTCGACGCGGGTCTGCTGGACCGAGCCCATGACGTTCAGGCGCGCGCCAGCGGCCACCCGGCCACGCACGAACAGCGCATTCTGGTCGCCCGCCGTCACCGCCGGGCGTGCCTCGCTCAGCGTCGGCACGGTCATGCCCTGGCCATAGGTCAGGCCATAGCCGATCGGGAACAGCGGATCGTAATTGGGATCGCGCTTGTTCAGGACATATTGGTCGAGCCGCTTGGGCCAGGAAAAGCTGAGCTTCCCGTGGAAGTCGTTGCGCGGCTTGCCGTCGCGCCCGGCGATCAGCACGTCGGCGACGCCGCCGCCCTCGGTGCCCGGCAGAAAGGCCGCGACGAAGGCGTCCGCTGCGTTAAGCTCTGGGTTCACCCAAAGCGGGCGGCCCGACAGGAACACCGCGACGACCGGGATACCGGCGGCCTTCAGCTTCTTGAGCAGCGCCAGGTCGCTCTTGTCCTCCGGGCTGTACTCCAGCGTCGGACGGTCACCGGTGAACTCGGCATAAGGCGTCTCGCCGAAGACGACGATCGCGACATCGGGTTTGGCGGCATAGCTGCCGTCAATCGCCAATGTCGCCTTGCCGCCACCTGCCTTGACCGCCTCGTCGATGCCCGACCAGATTGACTGGGCATTGGGGAAGTTGGGATTGGTGACGCCGGTTCCCTGCCAGGTGATCGACCAGCCACCTGCTTGCTGACCGATGTTGTCAGCGCCGCGCCCCGCGACGAGGATGTTAGCGCCGGGCTTGATCGGCAGGATGGAGCCGTTGTTCTTGAGCAGTACCAGCGACTCGCGCACCGCCTGTCGCGCAATTGCACGATGCTCGGGCGCGCCGATCAGATTGAACCTGCCGCTGATAGGACGCGACGACGGACGCCCCGCCTCGAAGCTGCCCGCAAGCACCTTCACGCGCAGGATGCGCCGGACCGCATCGTCCAGACGTGCGGCCGGGATCGTCCCGTCCTTCGCCTCGCGCAGCGTGTTGGCGTAAAGCTGTTTCCAGCCCGGACCCGAATACATGAACATGTCGAGCCCGGCGTTAATTGCAGGCGCGCAGTCCTCGTTGGTGCAGCCCGGCACCTGGCCATGCGCGTTCCAGTCGCCGATGGTGAAGCCGTCAAAGCCCCAGCGATCCTTGAGCACGCCCGTCAGCAGGCTCTTGTTGCCGGTCATCTTGGTGCCGTTCCAGCTCGAGAAGCTGGGCATGACCGTGAGCGCGCCCGCGACCAGCCCGCTGCGATAGCCAGCCGCGTGGACGTCGCGCAGCACCTCTTCGGACACGCGCGTATCGCCTTGGTCGCGCCCGCCGGTGCCGCCGTCGCCGAGGAAATGCTTGATCGACGAGATGACATGGCCGGGCTTCATGAAGTCGCCACCGACGCTGCCCTGAATCCCCTCGACCATCTTGCCCGCATAGGATTCGACGACCGCCGGATCTTCCGAATAGCTTTCATAGGTCCGGCCCCAGCGGTCGTCCTGGACCACCGCGACGGTCGGCGCGAAGCTCCAGTCGATGCCGGTCGCCGCCGTCTCGGCCGCCGTCGCCGCGCCGATCTTGCGGATCAGCTCGGGATCGCGTGCCGCGCCCAGCCCGATATTGTGCGGGAACAGCGTCGCGCCGACGATATTGTTGGCGCCGTGGACCGCGTCCGTGCCCCAGATCAGTGGGATTTGGGGGCGACCGTCGCTGCGCTTCGCCGAAGCGTCGTAAAAGGCGTCGAACAGCTTGAGCCATTCGGGCGCGGGCGCGAATTCGTCATTATTGGGCGCCGAGTTGCCACCGTTCAGGATCGAGCCGAGCTTGTAGGTCTCGAGGTCCTTGGGAGTGATCGAAGCGATATCGACCTGGATCAGCTGGCCGACCTTGTCTTCGACGGTCATGCGCGACAGGATCTGGTCGACCCGCGCTTCCACCTTGGCATCACGCTGGCGCTTCAGGGGCAGCTTGGGCCATAGATCGGGATGCGCCACGGCGCTTCCAGTGCCAGCTGCGGGTGCCGTCTGCTGTCCAATCGCACCGCCGCTCAAGGCGGTCGCAGCCATGATCATGGTCAGGATGCGGTGAAACGCCATGAAATATCCTCCCCTATTTTTTATACCCCGACGTGCCGGTTTCCGGACGCCACTGTCAAGAAAACTTATTTCAAATTGTCTTATCGCGGCATTAGGATCGCCATCACCCTGGCCGCAATTCATGTGGCAGGAAAAGGGAGAGGCGGCATCCGGCGGTCGGAGGCATGCCGATTTCCGTACCGGAGAGTTCGATGCGCTACGCCCCTGCCCTGTTGATCCTGATGGCGACCACGGTATCCGCGCAGCAGACGCCCCCCGCCCCGGCAGCCGCACCGACGCAGAAGGCACCCGACGAAGGCGAAATCCGGCTGCACAACGACTTCGGCTGGTTGGGACGCTACCGCAACGCCAATGCCGAGGTGACCAAACCGGTGACGATCGTCTTCATGGGCGATTCGATCACGCAGGGATGGTTCGACAAGATGCCGGGCTTCTTCACGTCCGGACGGATCGGTCGGGGCATTGGCGGGCAGACGACGACCCAGATGCTTCTCCGCTTTCGCCAGGACGTGATCGACCTTAAACCGCAACTGGTTCAGATCATGGCGGGCACCAACGATATCGCGGGCAATACCGGCCCGATGACGCCCGAACAGACCGAGGCGAACATCATGTCGATGGCGGAGCTGGCCCGCGCGCACGGCATCCGCGTGATCCTGGCCTCCATCCCGCCCGCCGACCACTTCCCGTGGCGACCCGGCCTCGACACCGCGTCGCGGATCGCAGTGCTGAACGCCTGGATGCAGGGCTATGCCAAGCGCACCGGTTCGACCTATGCCGATTACTGGTCGGCGCTGCACGACGGACAGGCGACCCGCGCCAGCTTCACCTATGACGGCGTCCACCCCAATGAGGCGGGCTATGCCGCGATGGCGCCAGTCGCGGAAGCGGCCATCCGCACCGCGCTCACCAGCCCCCGCCCACGCCCGATCGCCGATTGAGCTTTGTCGGGACGATAGATACCAAGACGGAAAATTGGAGGAGGGAGTTACGGAGAGCCTTTTTGGAAAGCAGCAGGCAATCGATCCGGCCGGTGGTGCAAACCGGCGTGATGCGCGGCTTTCCATCTCGCTATCCGGAACGAACCTAGCTCGGGCGGGCGACTATAATCTGCGCACCGTGCTGCAGGCGATACGCCTCCGCCCTGACATCACGCGGGTTGATATCGCACAGCAGACCGGGCTGACCACCGCCGCGATCGCCAACATCACCGGCAAGCTGGCCCATGCAGGGCTGATAAAGGTCGCGGGGCGGCGATCCGGGGGGCGCGGCCAACCCGCGCTCAAGCTGACGATCGAGCCCGATGGTGCGTTCGGGATCGGGATCAACGTCGATCGCGATCACCTGACCCTGATTACGCTGGACCTGACGGGCGAGGTGCGGAGCCGGGTGACACGCGAGATGCCCTTTCCGATGCCCGGCGATCTGCTCGACTTCCTACACGACGAACTCGACGCCGCGATCGCGCAAGGACGCCTCGACCGGAGCCGCATCGTCGGGGTCGGTGTGGCGATACCCGACAAGATGGGCAGCATCGCCATACCGCACTCGCCCCCCGGCTATGCCATCTGGGACGAGACGGATCTTTTCGATCTGCTCGGCACGATGCTGCCGTGGCCGATCCACTGCGACAACGACGCCGCGGCGGCCGCCCTTGCTGAGGCCGAATATGGGATGGGGTTCGACCATCCCAATTTTTTCTACCTCCTGGTCAGCGCGGGCCTGGGCGGCGGGCTGGTGATCGATCGTCATTACCGGCGCGGCGCATCCGACCGATCGGGCGAGATCGGACTGATGCCCGATCCGGGGGGCGGCCGCACGGAGGGGTGCGTGCAAAATACGGTGTCGGTATCTGCGCTGCTCTTACGGTTGGCGGCGGCGGGGTATCGGGTGTCAAGCGTACCGGCGCTGGCCGAACTGCCCGAGGCCGCAGAGCCACTGATAGAAGACTGGATTCAGGATTCGGTGCGCGCGCTTGTCGGGCCAATCATCGCGGTCAATTGCCTTATCGACCCCAATGCGATCCTGATCGGCGGCCGGCTGCCGCCCGCCCTCGTCGCGCGATTGGCTCAGGCACTGGCCGAGCGGCTGGCGGTTGTCGCCATGCCTCGATCGGCTCCGATCCTGCCTGCGAGCATTGCCATGGACGCATCGGCCGTCGGCGCGGCGATCCTGCCCTTTCTTGACCGGCTGGTCCCTTCCGATGCCACGCTGATCCAAGCGGGGCGATAAGTATAAAAAAGGCCGCGGCTTATGGCCGCGGCCCAGTTATTCCCCAGGGGGGGAGCTTTAGTAGGTCAGGCGAACGCTCAGCTGGAACTGGCGGTCGCTCTTGAACCAGGTGCGCGGCGCTTCCAGCCCGGTCTGGTTCAGCACGAACGTCGTCCGTGTCGTTGCGTCGAGCAGGTTCTGCACCTGCAGGCCGATCTTGAACTGCTTGTTGACCGTGTAGAACAGCGAAGCGTCCGCCTGGCCGGTCGCCAATGCATAGACCGGCAGGAACGGGAAGCAGCAATCGCGGTTGGTCAGCAGATACTTCGACCGCCAGCTATAGGCGATACGCGCATAGATGCCGTTAAAGTCGTAGAAGGCCGAGACGTTGAAGTTGTACTTTGACAGCTGAGCCAGCGGCAGGGTGTTGTAGAGCCCAGCCACGTCGACCGGCGGACGACTGCCATCAGCAGGGCCGTTGTTGGGCGTCGCGTTGGGGATCTTGCCCGGATCGATATAGGTGAACGTCGCCTGCGTTCCCAGACCGCGCAGCAGGCCCGGGAGGAAGTCGTAGGTCTGCTGGTAGGACAGCTCCGCGCCCTTGATATTCGCGGTGCCCGGCGCATTGGCCGGGCCGTTCACCGATACGGCGAAGGTCTGGCCGTTGTTGGTGAAGTTCCGGACAAATCCATAATTGTCCAGGATGATGTTGGACAATTCCTTGTAGAACACGGCGCCGGTTAGCGAACCGACCTTGGCGAAGTACCATTCGGCAGTCAGATCGAACTGCTTGGCATCGATCGGACGCAGATACGGGTTACGCGCACTCGACTGAAAGCCATAGGATCCGGTCGTGTTGCCACCCGACGGGGTCAGTCCGACGAAGTTACGCAGGTCGTTGAACGCCGGACGCGAAATCGCCTTGGATGCGGCGAAGCGGAACAACAGGGTCGGCGTGACCTGATATTTCAGGTTGAGGCTGGGTAGCCACTTGTTGAAGCTCTGGCGCGCCAAGTCGCTCGTCGAGGCGCCGTTCGAGAAGGCAACAACTGCCGCCTGCTGTGCCGCGGTCAGCGTACAGATCGGACGCACGGTATTGTTGGTATTGGGCGAGGCGCAGAAGGCCGCGACAGTCGCGAAGCCACCCAAGGTCGTGCTGATCTGCGGGAAGGTGACACCGCCGACCGACTCGTCCTGGGTCCGGACGAAACGCAGGCCGATGTTACCCGACAGGCTAGTCTGGCCGCCACCGATATTGTCGGCACCGAAATCAACGCGTGCATAAGCGGCATAGGTCCGCTCGCGCACATTGTAGACTTCATTCGGCAGGAAATACCCGTCGACCAAGTTCGTGCCACGATCCTCCAGCGGCGTATAACCGCCGCCCGAAGCCTTGGTCGCCTGGCGGAGCAGTGCCGTCAGCGCGTCATGATCCGTGAGCAGCGAGTCACGGAGCGCAATCGTGGTCGGCGGGGTGTTTGCCTGACCACGATAGAAATCAGTGAAGTTCAGGCCGGTGACGGCGCCTGGATATTGGGCAGCCGTTGCAGGCCCCCCCGAGGTCCAGGTATCCGATACCGCACCCCAATTGTTGTAATCGTTGGTTTTCACCGTTTGATCGCGGTCGGAGTAACGACCACCGACGCGAACCTTGCGCAGGAAGGAGTCCTCCGACAGGTCATATTGCGCATCCGCCTTGAACGCCCACTCATGGCCGTCGCTGTTGGTGCGATTGTTCATCGCGTCGCGGATATAGATCTGGGTCGGGTCACCGAAATAGGCTGCAGGCGACTGACCATTTGGCGGAATGACCGAGACCTTCGGCACGCCGTTGCGGCCGTCGATCGACACGCCCGAGAAGGTCGCCAGCTCGACGACGTCGTCCGAATCCCGCCCCTTCGAATAGACATACTGGCCGTCGAAGTTGAGGTGCAGGCGGTCAATCGGATCCCACTTCACGTTCACCGACTGGTCCTGCGTGAAGCCATCGGTCTGGAAGTAGCGGTTGCCGAGCGTGGTGTACTGGCCACCACCGTTGCGGATCAGCGCGCCTGAGGTGAACAGCCCGTTCGCGTCATAGGTCGGCTGGCTGAAGGTCTGCCCGGCGAGCGGCGCGTTGGGGTTATAGCCCTGCGGGAAGATCTGGTTGGCGTCGGCATAATAGACGTTCGGTTCGACGGTGTGGTCGAGCCAAGTCTGCTTCGACTCGGCGCGCAGGAACTGCGCGGTGACCAGCAGATTGCCACGTGCATTCTCGTATTGCGCCGAACCCGAATAGCCGATGCGCGTGCGGTCGAAGTCCTGCATACGCGAGCCGGCACCCAGCGGCACATAGACTACGTTGCGGCCCGACGGGACGGGGTAATGGTCATAGGCGGTCGCGGCATAGGGCGTGCCTGCGTTGATCGTCCGGCCCTCGCCCGCATCCTGCTGGCCATTGCCGTTCGTGTCATCATTGTAGCGCGGGATGAAGGCGGAGTAGAATACCGAGTCCGAACGGCTAAACTGCTCGTTGTAGCTTGCACTGGCGAGCAGGCCGAAACGGCCGCCATTGCCAAGTTGCCACTGCTTGGAGAACAGGCCCACGACGGCCGGCGCGCTACGCTTGGCGAAGTCGCCATAGTTCACGCTGCCGGACAGATAGACCAGCGTGTCTTTCGTATCGAACGGCTTGCGGGTGTTGATATTGACGGTGCCCGAGATACCGCCTTCGATCAGGTCGGAAGTCAGGTTCTTGAACACCTCGACCGAGCCGACCAGTTCGGTCGGCACGTCGTTGAAGCCGATCTCGCGACCGCCCGACACGCCGAAGCTGTCGCGGCCGTTGAATTCACCGCGCACGTAGCTGAGGCCGCGGATGGTGACGCCCGAGCCTTCGACCGAGAAGTGGGCGGTGTCGCTGGCGGCGGCGAAACGGGTGATCGCGACGCCCGGCACGCGCTGCAGCGCTTCGTTGACCGATCGGTCGGGCAGCGCGCCGATATCCTCGGCGGTGATCGCGTCGACGACGGTATCGGCGTTGCGCTTGATCGACTGCGCATTGGCCAGCGACTGACGAAGGCCGGTAACGACGATGTCGCCTTCGGTCGCACCCTGCGCGGCGGGGGTCTGTACGTCGGCGGGGGTCACGTTGGACCGGTCCGCAGTCGTCTGGTTCTGGATCGAAACGCTGTTGGAGATCGGCTTCTTGCCGGCTGCGGCACCGGCCGGCACGCTGCTCGTGGCGGCGTCGGTCTGCGGCTTGCTTTCATCGTCACGCGACGCCGGTGCGGGGGCGGTCTGCGCGAATGCGACCGATGGGATGAACTGCGTGGCCGTGCACAGGGCCAAAAGCGACGCCGTCGTCGTCAAACGATTGCGGCGCACATTCTTATGCGCAGAATGCCGTTGATTCATCCCCTCTTTCCTCTCCTAGAACTTGGTTGCGGCGGATCGTCCTGTCCGCATCACGCACGATTTTTGGCTTGTTCAGCGCGTGACAGATTGGCGGCTAAAGCGGTACCGGATCGGGCACAAGCAAATTATAGAAACTTGATTTAGTTATTGCAGAATTGCAAATTAGTGTTGCTGGCCGGTGACACCAGCTGGCCATGGAGAGGCAGAATGGCGGGTGATCCCGTGGCCGATCGGCCTGTTCGCGTGGTGGTGGTCGGCGGCGGTACCGCCGGGTGGATGACGGCAGCCGGCTTGGCCGGCCTGTTGCCGAAGGCGTGCACTGTCCACCTGGTCGAGTCCGAGGAGATCGGAATCATCGGCGTCGGCGAGGCTACCCTTCCGCATTTGCGTCTCTATCTGGAACGATTGGGTATCGACGAGGCCGAATTCATGGCCGCGACCGATGCGACCTTCAAACTGGGTATCGAATTTCGCGACTTTGGCCGCATCGGCGACCGCTATATTCATCCGTTCGGAACCTATGGCCGTCCCCTTGGCGGCGTCGGCTTCCATCATTATTGGCTGCGCCGCCAGGCGGAAGGTGCCGATCTGCCGCTCATAGGCGCCTATTCGGCTGGGGTCGTGGCGGCCGAGGCCTGTCGGTTCGAGCGGCCGGGAACGGACCCGGACGATCCCACCACAAGTTTCGGCTATGCCTATCAATTCGACGCGACCCGTTTCGCACCATTCCTGCGCGCCTGGGCCGAACAGCGCGGTGTTCGACGAACCGAGGGGCGCGTCGTCTCGGTCGAGCGTGATGGGGGCGACGGTACGGTCGGCGCGATCACGCTGTCCAACGGCGCTCGCATCGAGGGCGACCTGTTCATCGACTGCTCGGGTTTTCGCAGTCTATTGCTCGGCCAGGAACTGATGGAAGCGTGGGAGGACTGGTCGCACTGGCTACCCTGCGACCGGGCGGTAGCAGTGCCGAGCGTCAGCCCCAGGGCTCCGACCGAACCCTATACCCGCGCCACCGCGACTAGGGCGGGCTGGCGCTGGCGCATTCCGCTTCGCCACCGCGTCGGTAACGGCCATGTCTATGCCAGCGCCTTTTGCAGCGATGATCAGGCGACCGAGGCGTTGCTGGCAGGGTTGGACGGCGCCCCCCTCGCCGACCCGCGTTTCCTGCGCTTTCGGGCCGGTCGGCGGCGACGCAGCTTCGTTGGCAATGTCGTCGCGATCGGGCTGGCCTCGGGCTTTCTCGAGCCACTGGAGTCGACCAGCATCTATCTGGTGCAGGCGGCGATCACCGCGCTGGTCGAGCATTTCCCCGACGCGCGCGTCGAGGCGGTAGACCGCGATGGCTTTAATGCCGCGATCGATGCGGAATATGATCGAATCCGCGACTTTCTGATCCTGCATTACCACGCAACGACCCGTGATGATTCGCCGTTCTGGAACCATGTCCGCACGATGGCGGTGCCCGACAGCCTGGCCGACAAGATGGCGTTGTGGCGCGCGTCCTCACAAGTGGCGCATTACCGCCACGGCCTGTTCCTGGAGCCGAGCTGGATCGCGGTCTATTTGGGACAGAATATCGTGCCGCATGGCTGGGATCCGCGTGCCGATCGGCCTGATGCCGCTGGGCTTGACCGCGCGATGTCGGGCCTGTCGCGCGCGATTGCCGACCGGGTTGGGCAGATGCCGCTGCACGACCGGGCCCTTTTGGGGTCAGGCGCGGGAGCGGAAACGTGAACAGCCGCAGGTTTCCGAGCCGCATCGCGGTGGTCGGTGCCGGTCCGGTCGCACTGGCCGCCGCAGTCGGGTTCGCCAAAGCGCTGCCCGAGGCATCGATCGAATGGGTGCCGACGACGATTTCGGATTCAGCCCTGGCGGATCGCTGGCCGCTGGTCCTGCCCTCGGCACAGGCAATGCTGGCCCGGCTGGATTGCCCGCCCGAACTGCTTCTCCGCCACGGCGTGGCGACCCCGCGCCTCGCCACCCGGTTCCTCGACTGGAGTCCGGGCGGCTCGCCCTGGATGGTAGGTGACGAACCCGCCCCCAGTCCGCCTGGGATCGCGCTGCATCAGCTATGGCTGCGGGCCGGGACGGAGCTGCCCTATCATGCGCTGAACCCCGTCTGTGTCGCAGGCGAGGCCGGGCAACTCGGCGGGGATATGCAACCGGCGCTCCACTGCAACGCACGCGCACTGAGCCAGGGATTGGCGTCGCTTGCCCGACAGAGCGGCGTCATCATGGCGCAATCCCCCCTGACCGGGGTCATGCGCGATCGGGATGGCGTGAAGGGACTACGACTGGCCGATGGCCGCGCGTTGGCGGTGGACTTCGTGATCGACGCGACGGGGCCCGATCGGCTTGTCGCCACCTCGGACGGCTTCAACCGGTGGGACGATACGCTGCCCCATCGCTTCCTTTCCATCGAACCCGATGCGGCAGCGCCATCGCTGATCGACACATATCGGGCCATCGAAAATGGCTGGACCGCGCGCTGGCCCGGCACGAAGGCGACCGCCCTGGCAAATGGCGGCGGCATCACGATCGCGCCCGGCCGCCTCGACGCGCCGTTGCGGGGCAATGTCCTGGCTCTCGGGGAAGCCGCCGTGCAGCCGGGGCCCCTGGGCCTGACCGGTTTCACGCTGGCACTTGCGGGACTTTCGCTGGCACTGGACCTATTGCCGGTCGGTGGGGACTCTGTGCTGCTGGTGGCCGAGTATAATCGCCGCGTCGGTCAGCGTGCCGACCGGATGCGCGACTTCCTCGCCGCGCACCAGATCGCCCTTGGACCCCGGGCTGACGCGGCGATACCGCCTTCGCTCGCGACGACGCTGGCACAATTCATGCGGCGCGGCACCCTGCCCCCGGTCGACGAAGATTCAGTCGAGCGCGACGCCTGGATCGCGGTGCTGATCGGCCAGGGGCTTCGGCCGCAACGGCCCGACCCGATCGCGCTGGGCCTGTCGCGGGACGAAGCCCGGCGCCTGCTCGCCGATAGTACTGGACAGGCGCGCGCCCGCGCCGGAAAGCGCGAGGCATGACCCATGCTCCCATCGATCACGTCGTCATCGTCGGCGGGGGCACTGCTGGCTGGATGATGGCGGCCGCCGCCGGACGCTATCTCGACAATGGCACGCGGCGCATCACGCTAATCGAATCCGATGCGATCGGCACCGTCGGTGTGGGCGAGGCGACGATTCCGTCGATCCTGAACTTTAACGCGCTGCTCGGCATCGACGAGGCGGAATTCCTCCGCGCCACGCAGGGCAGCTTCAAGCTGGGCATCGAGTTCGTCGGTTGGCATCGCCCCGACAGCCGCTATGTCCACCCCTTCGGTCATTACGGCCGCGACATTCAGGGGCTGAATTTCCATCAGCTCTGGCTGAAGATGCGCGAGCAGGCGGGAGTCGGCCCGATCGGCGATTATTCCGCCTCCACCGTCGCGATGGAGCGGGCCGCGTTCGGGATGCCGCAAAGCGATCCCCGATCGCCCCTGTCAGGCTTGGCCTATGCCTATCATTTCGATGCCGGGCTCTATGCCGCCTTCCTGCGACGCCGGGCCGAGGCCGATGGCGTCACGCGTGTCGAGGGGCGGATCGTCGCGGTCGATCGTGACCCGAATGGCGATGTCGCGGCGGTACGGCTTGACGATGGCCAGCGGATCGCGGGCGACCTGTTCGTCGACTGTTCGGGCTTTCGCAGTATGTTGCTGGGCGAAACGCTGGGCGTCGGGTTCGAGGACTGGTCGCATTGGCTCCCTTGCGACCGCGCGATCGCGGTGCCCACTGAGCGCACCGAACCGCTGCTCCCCTATACCCGCGCCACCGCGCACCGGGCAGGGTGGCAGTGGCGTATTCCGCTCCAGCATCGCACCGGCAACGGCGTCGTCTATGCGAGCCGGTTTATGGACGACGACGACGCGGAGCGGTTGCTCCTGTCGCGGCTCGACGCAGAACCCATTGCAGCACCCCGACGTTTGTCCTTCACCGCCGGATGTCGCACGCGGTTGTGGGAGCGCAACGTCGTCGCGCTTGGGCTGGCGGGCGGTTTCCTGGAGCCGTTGGAGTCGACCAGCATCCACCTCATCCAGCAGGGCATCTCCAAGCTGTTCGCGCTGTTCCCCGACAAACGCATGTCATCGGTAGAACGCGACGAATATAACCGGCAGATGGGCGACAACTACCGTGCGATCCGGGATTTCATCATCCTCCATTATCACGCGACGGGGCGCGACGACTCCCCCTTTTGGGATCATGTCCGGACGATGACGCTGCCCGACACGCTGGCCCGCAAGATCGCGCTGTTCCGCGAAAAGGGGCGGATCTTCCGCTATGAGGACGAGTTGTTCGCGACGCCAAGTTGGGTCGCGGTACTGCTGGGACAAGGCGTGATGCCCGAAGGCTATGACCCGGTGATCGACGCGCTGGCCGACGAGCGCGTCCTGACCGCGCTTCGCCAGATGCGCCAGGCCACCGCCACCGCCGTCGCGGCCCTGCCACCACATTCCGTCGCATTGGCGCATTTGATCGGCCGATCGACCTAGCCGGAGCCGAGCATCCGGCGAAGAAATGCGCGTATCCGCTCGTCGCGCTCAGGGCTTGGCGGCCCCAGAATGCCGCGCGCCGACGGAGGCAGATGGTCCGCCACGCGCGTCGCGTCATCGCCGAAGACATAGAGGTCGAACCATTCGCGAAGCGCCGCCCGCTCCGCCGCAGGACGATCGCGTACCGCCAGAATTGCGTGGATCAACGCCGAGAATGGCGCGTCGGGCGTCCCACGTGTCCACCAGTAGTTCACCAGCAGGTTGAGTGCCCCATCCGCCCGGATCTCATGCCACCACATGGCGGGGATGTAGATCGCATCGCCCGGTTCCAGTAGCGCCACTTGCGCCGACGCCTGCGCGGTCGCGAAACGCGGGAAGCGGGTGAGGTCCGGATGCTCGAGATCGACCATGCTGGTCGGCTGCCCCGCCATCGTCATGTCGAGCGGACCGACATAGAGGTTGGCGGCCTGTTCGGGCGGGAACAGCACGACCCGGCGACGCCCGGCGGCGACCACCGCGACATTGCTCGCCATGTCATAATGGGCCGAAACCCGGCTGCCATTGCCGATCCACAACCGGGCCTGCGCATCGCCGACCGGCAGCGGGAGCGGATGATCGCGGGTCCAGCCCGGGAAATGATCGGCGGCCGTGCTCGCACCCGCATAAAGCGCGGCGGGCTTCTCCTGCCCCTGCGCGTCGACCAGCGCCTCGAGCAACAGCGGCAGCGGAATCTGTGCGCGTTCGAAGTTGAAGCCGGAGAAATCGTCCCGGTAGAAGAAGCGCCCGCCAATCGAAGGATCGCCCGCCATCAGCCCAAGCGGTCTGCCGCCATCATAGCGCCGCAGATAGGCGGCCAGCGGGACCACGCCCTGGCGCCCGACCGCGACGACCGGCCAGTCCGCGACCAACCCGCGCATGACCACCGGTCGCGCCGCCTCGACAAGGACCAGAAAGTCCTCGAGCGTGGTCGGCGCGGCTACCTCCGTCACCGGATCGGCCCGCCCCAACCAGTCGTCAGCGATCGTTGCTCCAGCGTCTTGCGTCATCACGAACCAACCGTGTCAGCGAATACAGAAAAAAGAAAATGTTTTCCGTTGCATCGCGCCGAGCCGTGATTAGCAATCTCGGCGAGGGGCAAGAAAAGGGTTTCGATCGCCCCGTTTTACAGGAGAGCCGATGCCCCGCCCGCTAACACCCATCCTGTCCATGGTCGCGGTCGCGGCAGGCCTGTTGCTGGCCGGTCTGCCCGTTCATGCCGGGCAGACCGACGCGATCCGGCCCTTGGGCATGGCGGCACCGACCGGGACGCCATTGCCGCTGCACGTCGGCGGTCGGGTCATCGCGCGGAACGGCTATCAACGGCAGTGGCCGGGCACATATTGGGAAGCCGCGTTCTGGGGTTCTGCCGTCGATCTGGCGGTCGGCCCCGGTGCCATGTCGCTGCGTATCCGAGTCGACGGCGGGGCTGCCCTGTCACTGGTCCGGCCGATGCCCGGCCTCTACCGCATCGCCGCCAAGGGCACGGGCGCTCATCACATCCGCGTCGATGTGGCCAGCGAGAGCCAAGCCGAGCCGACCGTGCTGCGCGGCCTTTTCGCGCCCAAGGGTGTGGCCCCCCTTCCCGCTCCCGCCGCCCGCCCGCGCCAGATCGAGTTTATCGGGGATTCGCACACGGTCGGCTATGGCAACACCTCGCCCTCCCGCCAGTGCAGCCAGGACGCGATCTGGCGCACGACCGACACGACACAGGGCGTAGCGGGGGTGACGGCGGCAAAGTACGATGCCGACTATCAGGTCAATGCGATCTCCGGCCGGGGGGTCGTGCGCAACTATGGCGGGTTCGCCGCGCCGACCCTGCCCGAGGCCTATCCCTTCGCGCTGTTCGATGGCCGCACGCCCGCCGCGACACCGGGCTGGCATCCGCAGGTCGTGGTCGTTGCACTCGGCACCAACGACTTCTCGACCCCGCTCAAGCCAGGTGAGCGCTGGGCCGATCGCGACGCGCTCCATGACGACTACGAGCATCATTATGTCGCTTTCGTCGGACGGTTGCGAAAAGCCTATCCCAAGGCCTTTTTTGTCCTCTGGGCGACCGATCTCGCGGATGGCGAGATCGGTCGCGAGGTGGGCAAGGTGGTCGAGACGCTGCGCGCGGACGGGGAACGGCGGGTGGCCTTCGTCCCCGTCAGCGGCCTATCCTTCAACGGGTGCGACTCGCACCCCAGCGTCGCCGATGACCAGCAGATCGCCGCCGCAATCGAACGTACGATCGATGCGCAGCCCGACATCTGGACTGCCCGTTGATGCGCTCGCTCCGCAAGAGCCTCGCCATGCTGCTCGTAGTCAGCGTCTTCGCCACGCCGGGTGAAGCGGCAACCCGTTGGCCCGGTGGCGCCAAGGCCGCCGTCGTGCTGACCTATGACGACGCCCTGCCCTCGCAGCTCGATCACGCGGTCCCCGCGCTCGACGCTGCCGGATTCAAGGGCACGTTCTTCCTCGCCAATGTTCGCGCGCAGGACGTGGCGCGTTGGCGGACGGTCGCGCGGGATGGGCATGAGCTGGGCAATCATACCATCTTCCATCCCTGCCGTGCCGCCGCCTTCCCTGCCGATCCTCGCTACACGACCGAGGCCTATAGCCCGGCGAGTATGTTGAAGGAGATTGCACAGCAGAATGTCCTGCTGACCGCGCTGGACGGCAAGACGCGCCATGGCTTCGCCACGCCGTGTGGCGAAACGAACGTCGGTGGTGTCGACTATCTCGAACCACTGCGCACGGCGGGTCTGGTAACCTATGCACGCGGGGTCAGCGCCACGCCGGCCGAGCTGTCCGCCGATGTCGGCACGATCGACCCCATGCACGTACCCGCTCGCGGCTTTGGCGAGGGCGACGACGCCGCCAGGATGATCGCCTTTGTCAAGGAGGCCGAGGCGGGCGGCGGGATGGCGGTGCTGCTGTTCCACGGCGTCGGCGGCGATCATCTGGCCGTGACCGACGCGCAGCACCGTGCCTTCGTCGCCTGGCTGAAAGCCCATCGTCGCGAGCTGTGGGTAACCACGCTGCAACAGGCGCTGGACTGGGCCAAGGGGCAGACGAAGGCGATCAAGTGAGCGTCCTGGTCGCCGCGCTGCTGCTGAGCGCCTCTACACTGCAAGCCCCCCGCCCGGCACCGATCGTCACCGTTGCCGACGGCACGCTTCTTGGAACGCAGGAGCCGGACGGCCGGGTGCTGTTCCGCGGCATCCCCTTTGCTGCGCCACCAACCGGGCCACGTCGCTGGCGTCCACCCGCACCCGCGATGCCGTGGCGGGGCATCCGCAATGCCCGAGCCTCCGCCCCCTCCTGCCCGCAACTCGACGAGGGATGGAACCGCGCCAATGCGGCGGGTGCCCGCGAGGATTGCCTTTATCTGGAGGTGGGGACGCCAAACCTGTCTCCGGCACGGCCGCTGCCGGTCATGGTTTGGATACACGGGGGCAGCAACCGTTCGGGCGGGGCACAGGGCACGATCACCTCCTCGCTCGTCAGCAGGGGCATCGTGCTGGTCTCGATCCAGTACCGGCTCGGTCCGCTCGGCTTCATGGCGCATCCCGCACTGACCACCGAATCGCCTGCTCGTGCCTCGGGCAATTACGGGCTGATGGATCAGCAGGCCGCGTTGCACTGGGTCCGGCGTAACATCGTCCGCTTCGGCGGCGACCCGGCCAATGTCACGATCTTTGGCGGCTCGGCGGGTGGGCAGGATGTCGGCCTTCAACAGCTTTCGCCCGGGGCGAAGGGGCTGTTCGACAAGGCGATCGAGCAAAGCGGCACGGCCGGGTTCGGCTGGGCACCACGCGATCTGCGGCAAAGCGAGGCGATCGGTGAGGAGATCGCGCGAGGCGCCGGGCTTTCGCGTGTCACTGCCGCGACGCTTCGGACCATTGCGGTCGACCGGTTACTGCAAGCCGCGCGCGGCATCGCGACGCCCGCGGGGCTTCCCGATGCGGGGACGGTATGGCTTCAGACGACGGTCGATGGGCGGGTCATAACCGAGCCGCCGATCCAGACGCTGGCGCGCGGCGGCGGGCAGCGCGTGCCGCTGATCATCGGGTCAAACACGCAGGAAATCGACTTCTTTCACGATCCGGGGGAAGCGCAACGGGGGCTGGCCGAGGCGTTGGGCCACAATGCGCCGTCCGGCGGCAATCTTTCCACCGCCCGAGAACGGCTGGCGCTGGCGACCGATCTGGTCTTCACCTGCCCCGCGACGCTGGTCGCCGATTTGCGGCGGCGGGCGGGCGTTCCGGTATGGCGCTATGACTTCGGTTATGCCCCGCCGGGGGGCGTAGCGGCCACACACAGTTCGGAGCTTCGCTACATCTTCAGTCGGCCGGGCGAGAATGGCGTGCCGCCCGACGCCCCGGCGCTACAGGCCTATTGGGTCCGGTTTGCGCAGACGGGAGACCCCAATGGATTTGGGCACCTCGTCTGGCCGCGATGGAACGGCAAGCTGGCGGGGCTGTCCTTCGGCGAGAGCGGAACGACCGCGATCATCCGCAAACCGTCGGTGTGTGTCCATGCCCGTTTTCCCTGATGTGATACGCCGGCTCGGTCACGCCGTGTTGACCACCATTCTGGTCGCCGCCGCCCCTCTACCGCCGAATGACGGGACGATGACGATCCGCGGTCGCTTCCTCTACACCGCAGCGGGGGAACGGGTGGTCCTGCGTGGCGTCAACGAGATGTTCTCGATTTCGACCGATCCCACCGGCATGCGCATCATGCCCGAAATCGCCCGCACCGGCGCCAATGCCGTCCGCATCTTCACCCTGCCCGACTATCCGGCGGAAAGGCTCGACGCGATCCTGGCCCATGCGGTGGCGAACGGGCTTATCCCGATCGTCGAATGTCATGCGGCGACGGGAAAATGGGACAGACTGGGCGTCTGCGTCGACTATTGAACCCGGCCTGATATCGTTGCCGTCTTGCGCAGGAACCGCCGCTGGACGCTGGTGAACATCGCCAATGAGGCGGGCGAAACCGTACCCCGCGATCGCTTCATCGCGGGCTATCTGGACGCGATCATGCGTATCCGTGCCGCAGGGGTGGACACGCCGCTGATTATCGACGGGACCGACTGGGGCAAGGAGTATGCGATGCTGCTCGACAGTTGGCCCGTCTTCCAGCGCGCCGATCCACGCCATGCGATCATGGTCTCGGCGCACAGTTATTGGGTGGGGACGGAGGAGGAACGAAAGGCCCCGTATCGCGCCATCATTGCGAAGGTGACGCGAGACGATATCCCCTTCTTGCTTGGCGAGGGGCCGACCGGGACCGGCTGGGATTGCAAGCCTTCTCCCTATCGATGGGCGATGACCGCGTTGCAAAAGGCTCAGATCGGCTGGCTGGCCTGGTCCTGGGGGCTGGTACCCAATGGCGATTGTCGCGAGGCCAACAGCTACGACATCACGTCCGGGGGGCGTTTTGGGCAATGGAAGTCGCCTTATGGCCGGCAGTTGATGGTCCGGCACCCTGCCAGCGTACGTCGATCGTCGCGACGGCCTTGTTCAATCGCCAAGGCCGGGTCAAACTGTATCGCGGCCTCGTCGCGCATCTCAGGCAGAACCTGATACGCAGTTGGGCACCGACAGGATAAAGGTTTTCCAAGTTATTGTGCGTTCTCGCTTATACCAATGGAGCTCGAGATGCCCTCAGAGCCCGAAGGTCAAACGGACCAAATTCTGGTAGTTTGACAGTACCCTAGCGAGCGATACCGATCAGCGCGGTCGCGGTATAGCCCGCCGCGACGCTCCCGCTGAACGTCGGTCTCTGCTGGGCGACCTGCGCAGCGGTGTTGTCGCCGAAGATGCCGTCGCTCGACAAGGTGATGCGCGCAAACTTGCTGGCGCTCGACGGATAGGTGGTGGCGTCGGCATAGACGGTCGAGCAGATGGCGCTCGGCATCGCCATCTGCGACGTCAGGACCGCATAGCGACCGCTCAGCGCATTGGAGAGGCTGGAGAAGACCTCGAAATGCATATGCGGCCACCGCCCCTCGTAACAGCCGGGGAAGATGGTGGTGAAGGTGACTTGGCCATTGGCATCGGTAACCTGGACACCGCGCAGATAGCTTTCCGCCGGGGCGGTATAAAGCGAGTAGAGCCCCTGGCGGTCGCATTGCCACAGATAGACCGCATACCCGGCAAGCGGTGCGCAGGTAGCGTTGACGTCGACCAGGGTCAGCATGATCTTGACCAGCACGCCGGTCGCGACCGTGGTGGTCGAAATGAAGCTCGGTCGGATGTCGCTGCGCACGACGCCGCTCACGTTGAGGACATTGGACGTCGCTCCCGAAGCGGTGTTGGTGCCATCGCCGGGATAGGGACCGGCGGTTTCGGCCGGGTCGGCGATGCACGTCATGGTCGTGCTGCTGGCGGTCGGCGTGGGTGTCGCGGTCGCGGTCGGTGTGGGTGTGGGTGTGGGCGTCGGCGTGGCGCTGGTGTTGGCGCTGCTGACGACCGCGACACTACCCGAGGCCGCATCGCTGCCACCACAACCCGCAACCATTGCGGCGGTGCCCGCGCCGGCAAACCACTTCAGGGCGCGACGACGCGCCATCATCGTCTCCATGACCTTCAGATCGTCGGCGAGACTGTGGGCGTGGTCATGATGGCGGCCGGACATGCTCTCATACTCCATTGAACGGAGAGAGGATGTCGGCGTGCCGGGTTGCCCGGTTATGTCAGGTCGCCGCGATAATGTTGCAGCGTGTGTCAGCCCGCCAGCGGGAGCACGACGCGGGCCACCGCCCCACCGGTGCCATTTTCCAGCGTCGCCGCGCCGCCATGCCGCGTCGCGATCGACCGGGCGATGGCGAGTCCCAGCCCGGTGCCACCGGTCGCGCGGTTGCGCGAAGGATCGCCGCGCACGAAGGGCTGGAATAGCCGTTCCGCCTGCGCCGGATCGATGCCCGGGCCGTCGTCCACCACCCACACGTTGACATTTCCGTCCTCCATTTCCCAGCCAACCCTCGCGCACTCGCCGTAGCGGACCGCATTCTCGATCAGGTTGGAAAAGAGTCGTCGCAAAGCCGCCGAATCCCCGCGCACGATCGCACGCGGGCCGGGCATCAGCGTCACAGGCTGGCCGGCATCGGCCATGTCCTGAACCAGACTGTCGAGCAGGCTGGCAAGATCAAGGCGGCTCGCCTCTGTCTGGACCGCATCGTCACGGGTAAAGGCGAGCGTGGCGGCGATCATCGCGCGCATCTCGTCGATATCGGCGGCGGCACGCTCGCGCGCGCCTTCGGGCAATTGCTCGACGCGAAAGGCGAGACGCGAAAGCGGCGTACCCAGGTCATGCGCGATCCCCGCCAGCATCGCCGTCCGCGCCTCGGCATGATGGGCGAGACGGGCATGCATCGTGGTCACCGCACGAGCCAGATCGCGCACCTCGCGACTGCCATCCGGCAACGCGGGCAATGCGGCACCGGTGCCCGCTTGATCGGCGGCGGCGGCGAGAAGCCGCAAGGGGCGGGTCAAGGCCCGGGCGATGCTCCATGCCGGCAGGGATAGCAGCAGGATCGCCGCGAGCATCGACAGCAGAGTGCGAACATGCCAGCGCGTCAGATATGGCGGGACATCACTACGCACGACCCACCACCCGGCCCCCTCGTGCCAGGCGAAGGTGTAGCTGCCGACAAAGGCATCACGCTCGGTTTTGCCCGCGGTTTCGGTAAAGGCCAGGATATCGGCGGGCGACACGCCCAACTCCGCCGCGAGACGACGTCGTGCCGTGGGATCGGCGACCTCCCCGCTACGAGCCATGGGCGCGGATGGTTCCTGTCGACGCCGCAACGCCCCCGGTCCGGGACCATGGTCATCGAACGCCTGCCCCGCACCGGGCGGCGGGGCGCCATGACCGAAAGGCGGCGGCCCCTTCCCTTTCAGCGTCATCGCGATCGACCGCAGGCTGCGGGGGAAATCGAAGGGCGGCGGCCCTGAAAAGGTGACCACGAACGAAATCGCCGTCGCCAACAGGACGGAGACGATGACCAGCAGGAAGATCGGCCGTGCGATCGACGCGCCCCGTCGGTCGCCTCGCCGGTCAGCGACGCTCGACATCGGCCGTGAACATATAGCCTTCGTTGCGCACGGTGCGGACGAGATCGTCGCCGCCGCGTCCATCGGATCGTTGCAGCTTGCGGCGCAGACGGCTGATCTGCACGTCGATCGCGCGGTCGAAATGCTCGGCATTGGCCCCGCGCGACTGGTCGAGCAGGAAGTCGCGCGTCAGGACGCGACGGGCATGCTCGACCAGGACGATCAGCAAGCGAAACTCGCCGTCGGACAGGTTGATGATGACGTCGTCCGGGTCGAACAACTGTCGTCCCAGCGGATCCAGCCGCCAGCCGGCGAAGCGCAGATACGGGCGCACCCACGATGCCGAAGCTGCCACGGGGGCCGAAGCGATCGTCTCCGGCCGTGGCTGGTTACGGCGCAGGACCGAACGGATGCGGGCAAGCAGCTCACGCGGGTTGGCGGGCTTGGCGATGTAATCGTCGGCCCCCATCTCCAGCCCGACGATACGGTCGACCTCTTCGCCGATCACCGACAGGATGATTACGGGCGGCGCGGTCGGGCGATCCAGGCTGCGCAGGACAGACAGCCCGTCCTCGCCCGGCATCATCACGTCGAGAACGATCAGCGCATAAGCCTGCTGCACCAGTGCCGCACGCATCGCTGCGGCATCCTCGGCGACGTCGACGACATAGCCGTGGTCGACAAGAAATGCCGCGGTCAGCTCGCGGATGCCGGGATCGTCGTCGACGATAAGAAGACGGGTTTCGAGGTCCACGGTCTCGATCGGTCCAGAAAGCGCGGTGGTCTGCATCATAACGATATGCCTCGCCGGTGTATCGCTCGCATTGCGGAGCTGCAACATCGGCAAAACGGGAGCCCGTGTGACCAAAGGGCGACACTGGCGGCTCTTGCCCGCCAGCATGTCGTTGTATCGCTATTTGTGGCGGGTTCCGGCGAGCCCCCGGCAAGGTGCTGCATGGCGAACGCTGCCCTTCCCGTCTGCAGACCTATAAGCAATAATTTGCAGCCCCTCCCACGCTTCCTAACATCCGACATTCGTTCAGGTTTGAGGTAGCCGCCGATGCTGCGTCTGTTCACGTCACGTGGCATCGATCGCCGATCCGCCCGTATCGACCGGAAAGATCATGAGGCGAAATCGCGGCTGCCGCCCCCACGAAGAGGCGATGACTGTTTCATCCGCCGCTTCCTTGCGACACAGATGGCGCTGGAGTGGCAGACGCGACGTCAGCTGTCGTCTGAAGTTCCGCTTCCATGATACGGCGCATTGCGAACTTTTGGGCCTTGCCGGTCACCGTCATCGCGAAGCCGTCGACGATCCGGATGTGGCGCGGCAATTTGTAGTGGGCGATCTGCCCCGTGCAATATGCGACCACGTCCTCCGGTGTGAGTGGAACGCCGGGGCGCGGGATGATCCAGGCGCAGACAGCCTCGCCATAGATCGCATCGGTCACGCCGAACACCTGTGCATCGGCGATCGCGACATGCCCGAGCAGGAACTCCTCGATCTCGCGGGGATAGATGTTCTCCCCGCCGCGGATAATCATGTCCTTGATGCGGCCGGTGATGCGGACATAGCCGCGCGCATCCATCGTCGCCAGGTCGCCTGAGTGCATCCAGCCGTCGGCATCGATCGCCTCGGCGGTCCGTTCCGGATCGTTCCAATAGCCGCGCATCACCGCATAGCCGCGCGAGCAATATTCGCCCTGTTGTCCATAAGGGAGACTTGCACCGTCGGGACCGACGATCTTGGCCTGCGCATGGGGGTGCACGCGACCGACCGATCCCACTCGCTCCTCGATCGGGTCGTCGGTGGCGGTCTGGGTGGTGAGCGGGCTGGTCTCGGTCATTCCGTAGCCGATCGTGACCTCGCGCATGTTGAGGCGCTCCATCACTTCCCGCATGGTGGGGAGCGGACAGGGTGCGCCAGCGAGGATGCCGGTGCGTAACGACGTGGTATCGGTGGTCGCGCGATCGGGGTGGTTGAGGATGTTGATGAACATCGTCGGCACGCCGTACAGCGTGGTGCAGCGCTCTGCCGCTACAGCCTTCAGAACCTCACCGGAATCGAAGCTCTCCCCGGGATAGATCAGGGCCGCGCCGCTCGTGACCGCCGCGAGATTGGCGAGCACCATCCCGAAGCAGTGATAGAGTGGCACTGGCACAGCGATCCGGTCATCCGGCGTCAGGCGCAGCGTGCGGGCGGTGAAATAGCCGTTGTTGAGGATGTTGCGGTGCGTAAGTGTCGCGCCCTTGGGCAGGCCGGTCGTACCGCTAGTGAACTGGATGTTGATCGCATCGTCGGCAT
This sequence comes from Sphingomonas flavida, assembly GCF_036663655.1. Classification (NCBI taxonomy): domain Bacteria; kingdom Pseudomonadati; phylum Pseudomonadota; class Alphaproteobacteria; order Sphingomonadales; family Sphingomonadaceae; genus Sphingomonas; species Sphingomonas flavida. The sequence continues at coordinate 9,026 of NZ_JAXOJH010000019.1, read as the reverse complement.
CCAGCCCCGCCGCCGCCACCGCGAGGGCCTTTTGATTTGTCGTGACGCCAAGATCGGCCCACGGCATGAAGCCGTCATGCGGCTCATCGCCAAGCGTGACGATCAGCCGCAGATCCGGCAGCTTGGTCGGCCCCAGTTCCCGTAGCATCGCAAGATAGTCGCTGCTTTTGAAGCGCGCCGCAGTGACCAGCACCGAGCAGCCGACCTTGTTCAGCGCATATTCGACCTCGCTGATTCGATACGCCGGGTTGATGTTCACCAGGATCGCGCCGATCCGGGCCGTGGCGAACTGGATGACTGCCCATTCGGCGCAATTGGGGGCCCAGATCCCGACCCGGTCGCCCGCCTTGACGTCCCTCGCGAGCAGGCCGGACGCGATACGATCGACCTCGGCGTCGAACGCGGCCCATGTCCAGCGGATCGCCTGATGGCGCGAAACCAGCGCCAGCCGGTCACCCCACCGGTTCGCCGCGTCGCGCAGAGCGTCGCCGATGGTGATCTCCAGCAGCGGCGTGTCGGTCGGACCGCACGCGATCGACAGGCCGCTCATCGCTTGACGTTCACGACCTGGAGTTGCGTGTACTCCGCCAGCCCCTCGACCGATTGCTCCGCACCGAGACCCGACTGCTTGAAGCCCGCCATCGGGATGTGCGGGCCGATCGCGATATGTTGGTTCACCCATACCTGCCCCGCGGCGATCCGGCCGGCGATGGCCGTCGCGCGATCGATGTCGCCGCTCCACACCGATCCGCCGAGGCCGTAGTCGGAGGCGTTGACGCGCGCGATCACGTCGTCGACATCGTCGAAGCGTATGACGGGCAGGATCGGACCGAACTGCTCCTCATCGACGATCCTGGCGCCATCGGTCACGTCGCGGACGATCGTCGGCTCGATGAAATAGCCGGCGCGTTCCATGGCGTTGCCGCCGGCGACGATCGTGCCTTCGCCACGGGCCGCGTCGAGGAAACCCTTCACTTTCTCGAACTGGGCCCGGTTCTGGATCGGGCCGATGGTCGCCCCCTGTTCCAGTCCGTCGCCGACCACCGCCTCTTGTGCGAGCCGCACCAGCTCGGCGCACATCGCATCGTAGATGTCGGCATGGACATAGGCCCGCTTCACCGCGAGGCAGACCTGGCCGCAGTTGAGGAAGGCGCTGTCGAAGATGCCACGCGCCGTCTCGCGGACATCGACATCCGCCAGCACGATCGCCGCGTCGTTGCCGCCGAGTTCCAGCGTGAGGCGCTTGAGCGTCTCAGCGCTGCTGGCCGCGATCCGCTTGCCGGTGGCGGTCGAGCCGGTGAAACCGACCTTGGCCACATCGGGATGGGCGGTCAGATGTGGTCCCAGATCATTGTCGTCGGTGATGATGTTGACGATACCGGCAGGGAAGATGTCCTTCGCGATCTCGCCCAGCCGGAGTGCCGTCACGGGTGTGGTCGGCGCCGGTTTGAGGACGATGGCGTTTCCGGCCAGCACGGCGGGGCCGATCTTCCAGCACGCCACCAGCAACGGGAAGTTCCAGGCGATGATCCCGACGACGACCCCGAGCGGCTGGTGCCGGACGGCGATATAGCCGCTCGCATCGTCCTGGATGATCCGGTCGGGCAGCTCCAGCGTCGCGTAATGACGCAGATAGCCCTCGGTCCACGCGACCTCACCCTTCGCCTCGGCCAGCGGCTTGCCCTGTTCCATCGTCAACAGCCGGCTGAGTTCGTCACCATGCGACGCGATCGCATCGGCGAGCGCGACGAGCGCGGCACGGCGCTCCGCCAGCGGACGCGCTGCCCAAGCCGGCTGCGCAGCGCGGGCTGCGGCGATCGCGGCATCGGCGTCGGCGACGCTGGCGTGCGGCACGGTGGCGAACGTCTGGCCCGTCGCGGGGTTGACGACGTCCAGACGCTTCGCCGCATCGACCAATTTGCCGCCGATCAGCATTTGGCAATCCACCATGACCATCTCCATCCTCTCCAATAGAAAATTATATTTTAGTTAAAACTTATAGCCCAGCGTCACACCATAGGTGCGCGGATTGCCGATGTGATTGTAGATGAATCCGAAGCCCGCCAGCAGGTCGACGCGCGACGTGAAGTAGAATTGCTGCGCCGCGTTCTTCGTCCATACCGACGCGGAGAATTTTCCGTTGGCGTTTTCGTAATCGAGATGGGCATCGAGTAGCGCGTAGCCTTTCTGCCTAAGGATCGGCTGATTGATGACCTCGAAGAACTGGCTCGACTGATACGAGACCGAGGGGTGAACGCTGATCGTCCCGAAGTCGCCACGCGCCAGCGTGACGTCCGGCCCGAGATTGAAAGTGAGGGACGGCGCGTTCGCCAGCTTGTTGCCGTCGACGTTCCTGCCGCTGACGCTGCCGTCGATGATCTTGGTCGAAAGCAGGCCAAGGCCAGCGCGGAGCTGGAAACCGTCAACGATGCGCGCATTGAATTCGGCTTCACCGCCGAAGATGCGCGACCTTGGAATGTTGAGCAGCCTCTGCGCGGCGGTCGCCGGATCGACGTTGATGAATTGCTGGTTGCGATAGTCGTAGTAAAAGGCCGCGAGATTGAGCGTTGCGCGGCGGCCGAACAGGCGTGTCTTGGCACCGACTTCGTAAGCGGTGATCCGTTCGTCCTTGGCCACCGACACTTCGCTCGGCTGGAAAAAGGCCTGCGCATTAAAGCTCGGCGCGCGATAGCCGCGATTGACGCTGGCATAGAGGAGATTGCCATCGGCCAGCTTATAGTCGAGGCCGATCTTGCCTGAGAGATTGTCGGTGGCAAACGCGGTCGAGGTGAGCGGGATCAGGTTCGCCACTAGAACGTCGTCGACGCCATAGGCATCGGAGCGGAAGCCGGTCTGCCGGCCGGTATCATGCGTATAGCGAAGCCCGCCGCGCAACGTCACGGCGTCGGAGACGCTGAACTTGAGGTCGGTATAGGCCGCAAAGCTCTTCTTCAGCTGGTCAAAACGGTTTCTCACCTGGCAGGCGACGAAATTCGCCGCGGCGACTCCGGCCGCGCAATCGGCCGAGTTGACCCTGCCGTCGCCGGTCAGATCGACATCGTTGAATATGTTGAAGGACGTGCTGTTGAACACCTTCTCGCGGTTGTAATAAAGCCCGAGAATGAAATCGAAGGGGCCTGCGTTGCTGCTGGTCAGCCGCAGATCCTGCGCGAACTGGTTGGCACGATCCCCATAGGGTATTTCGAGCGTCTTGCTCGCTTGGCCGTCGGTATCCTCGGTGAAGAAGAGGGTGCCGTGATCGTAAGACGTGATGCTGGTCAGCGCTAGCGTATCGGTCAGCTCGTAAATGGCGGTTAGCGACACCGCTTGCGTGCGCGCGATGCGACGGACCGCGACGTCGGAGGCGATCTGATATCGGTTGAGCCCGCCAATGCGCGACTGGTCCGCATTTTGGGCGTAGATGCCGTAATTCTGCGGCGTCTGCTGGCTGACCGAACCGCGGAGCACCAGCTTCAGCCTGTCGCTCGGATCCCATCGCAAGGTGCCGCGAAAGGCGAACTCCCGCGTCGAATTGAGGTCGGGAAAGCCGGGAAGCACATTTCTGAACCAGCCATCGGCACGGGAATAGGTGCCGGCAACCCGTAGCGCGGCGTTGGCGCCCAGAGCGAGGTTGATCGCGCCGTTCGCGTCCACGCGGTTGTAGTTGCCATAGCCGAGGTTGAGGTAGCCGCTATTCTCCCCCAGTGTCGCACTGTGGCTGATGATATTGACCGCGCCGCCGGTGGTGTTCTTGCCGTACAGCGTACCCTGTGGCCCGCGCAGCACCTCGATCCGCTCCAGATCGTACATCGCGACACCGAGGAATGCGAAATTGCCCTTGTAGACCTCGTCATAATAGGTCGCGACCGGGCTGGACTGGTTAAGGCTGTAATCCGACATCGAGACGCCGCGCAGGCTGAAGATCGGCGTATTGTCGCCGACGATGCCGGTCATCTGGAGATTGGCGACCTTGCTGGTGAGGTCATCTATCCGCGTCGTGTGCGATTTCGCCAGGGTGTCGCCGCCGATGGCAGAAATCGAGATCGGCACCGACTGCAGGCTTTCGTATCGCTTGGACGCCGTGACGATGATTTCGCCTGACGGGGATGGATCCGTCTCGGCGGTTCCGGAAGCGGTGGCATCCGGTGCCGATGCCGTTTGCGCGGATATCGGTGACGCCGCGAGTGCCATGGAAGCAGCGAGCGCGACCGTGCCGGCTCGGGAAAGCAGATACATCTCCACTATAGAATCCCCCTATTTCATGATGTCCCCATGTCTTCCTGCGAGTGTGAGCCCCGCCACCAGACGCGCTCTCGTTTCGGCGCGTTCGAGGAGGAGAGGGTTTTGTCGCAGCCGCCCAAGTTCCGCCGACGTGTAAGGCCGGAAGTCTTTGGGAACGTGCTGCGGATCAAATGTGTAGATCGTCCAGTTGACGAGGTTGGCGAGACGTTGATCGTCGAGGTCGACGGTGGCGACGCCGGGCACCCGGGCGAGAAACTCCCGCCCGCCGGGCACGGTCAGGAAACGGGCCACCATATCTCGCATCGGTGGGTTGCTTCGATCGTCGCCGCCACCATCGATGCGGTGGCAACCTTGGCACTTTAGCTGGTAGTCGACACGCGCCTGTGCCGCATCCGCTACTCCACGCATCGGTCCCGATTGACGGGCCAGACCCGCCGCTCCGACCAATGCTGCGGTGAAGCCTGGAAGCAGCAAGGCCCAGCGAAATGTCACTTGCCGGTTATCGCGCCGTGCAGCTTGGCGACATCTGCCCCGGTCATCGAACCCGCTCCGGCCTTGTAGCCGGCGACCTCGGCGGGGGTGAACGGCTTGAAGGGCGGTCCGGACGTCGCGATGGCGGTGCCGACATGGTTGAGCACCGCTGCCACCGCCGCATTGTCCAGCCCGCCCTGTGCCGGCATGAAGTTGCGGTACGTCTTGCCTTCGACCGTCAACGGTCCGGAAAGCCCCTTTACGACCGCGAGTACCAGATAGCGCCGTCCGGCCGGCTTTGCCGCTAATGCACGGACCTCGCCGCGCAGCGGCGGATAGGCACCCGGGACGCCCGCCCCCGTGGCGGTGTGACAGGCAGCGCAGCGATTGAAGATAGTTTTACCATCCTGAGCCGCGACAGCGGTGGCGGGCAGCAGCGCCAAGATTGCCAGCGCCCGCGCCCTCACTTCGGTTGCTCCAGCGCGACGCCGACCACGATGGCGGTCGAGCAGTTATAGACGCTGCTTTCCGTACCCAGGCACCAGTTGTAGTCGTTGTTTGACTGGGTGCGGACTTGCGGCCGATCGCCCTCATTGCGATTGCACAGGCACTGACCGCATGACGTTACGCCGCAGCAATCATTGTAGCTGATGACATAGGCGCGATTGTCGGCGGGATTGGTGCAGGTGCCGATCCAGGTGATCGGCGACATCTCGGTTCCCGGCGGACAGACGTTCACCGATCCGCCGCAGCAGGTGCACAGGAACCCGTCGATGGCACAATAACGCCAATAGTCGCAACTCGTCCGGTCACCGGGATCCTGCGCCAGGCCGGACGTGACCGGCGGGCGTGCGGCCCCGCCCGGATGGGTCGATGCTCGCGCGACGGGCAGGACCGGCAGAAGGCCGGCTCCCGTGATGCCCGCACCCAGTGTCGCCAGCAGGCTGCGACGCGAGGTGCCGCGTGCGATGGAGCGGGTGAGGCCTTCGGTAATCTTGTCGAAACCGGCCATCGATCAGGCCTCCTTCTGGCGGCGGGAAAGAAAGTCCTGGATCGACGCGACGCCATGCTCCTTGGCGACGAACAGGCTTTCGAGATGCTCGCGATTGTTGACCAGGCCGAGCGAGGCGACGCGACCCTGTTCGTCCAGCAAGACGGCGTAAGGGAGCTTGGCGACGCCGAATGCCCGGCCTAGCGCTTCGGACAGGACCAGCGGCAGATCGGTCAGCCCGTGGTCCTTCGCCAGCCGCATATAACCCGCCTTCGCACCGTCACCGGCGATCACGACGTCGAGCCAACTGCGTTCGGCGCGCGCTGCCGAGCGCACGACCGGCAGCAGCGATTTGCACACCGGACAGTCGGGCGATGCGAAGAACAGAAGCTGGCTCCGCCCATCGCGCCGGCCACCCACCTCCAGCGGTTGGCCATCCGTGGTGACGACGGTCATCGGTGTCGCCACGTCGCCCACATCCACCTTCTGGTGAAGCGTCAGCGCGCCGGCGGGGGCGATCCGTTCGTGCAGGATGCCGACTTGGCGCGCGAGCGCGGCGATCAGCAGCCCTTCGACGATCACCGCCGTCCACAACAGCAATTGCGATAGCATCAGGCTTTCCTCCAGGCGGGACGGGGAATGGCAAGGATTTCAGACGCGCCGACGTACAGCGCGAGCAGGCCGAGCGCGGGGATCAGAGCTTCCAGCGACGGCGGAGAGGGCCAAGCCACAACGGTCAGAGCGATCGTCGCCATCAGCGCGGCCCGAAGTATCTGTCCCGCATCGACTGCCCGCGGCCGGTTTACCAGGTCGCAGCCGCAATCGAGCACTTCTCCTCGCCGACGCCACAGCGCCATCGCGTACGTGGTCCACACGGCAGCGGCTATCGCGGCACCGACCGGCCCCGTACCGGGGATCGTCAGGCACAGGGCGGCGACCGCCTCGATTGCACCGGCCAGCACCAGCAGCAATTGCCCGATCGGCGGGGAAACGCCCGCCAGTCGCGCGGCGGCCTTGCTCAGCCGCGCCGGAGAATGGGCCTTGTGCGCAGCGGAGATGGCCAGAACCAGCGCAATGAACAGGGTGAGCGGCGCCATCATTGCACCGGGGTGATGACGATCGGGTTGAACGCCACCGTCGCGCCGAGCGTGCGCACGAAACTACCATCGGCCGCATCATAGATGTCGATCACGCCATCGGTGCGCGACAGCACCATATGCGGCCGCTCCTCACGGGTGATGGCGATGGCGATCGACTGACCCTTGAGCGGATAGCGCGCGACCCGTGACTTCGTTGCGGGGTCGATCACCCACACCTCGGTGCCGCCGTCCTTGTGACTTCCTTCCTTGCCGGCGGGATTCATCAGGACGTAGAGCCGCCCGCCTCCGTCAGCGTTGATGACTTGCCATCCGCCGGGGCGCCATTCGGGTGCGCCGCCCGGCGCCGTGCCGACGCTGAACGCGCCGGGAATTGGTCGCGCTACCGGCCCGGACAGATCGAAGCCCTGCAGCATGCCGTACAGGCTGACGAACCACGCCGTTTTGCCGACCATCGCCGGCGCGCTGAACAGCGGCTGGCGGTCGATGTCCTGCACCGCCTTGATGGTCTTGGAGGTCGCGACCTTGCCTTGATCGTCCAGCGTCGCCGAGAAGATCGAACCGTCGGCGCACAGGCTGGAAAAGCCGCGCTCGCCGGTCGGATAGATCTGGGAACATCCCGGCAGGTCGATCTCGTTCAGCACCTTGCGACCGTCGAGGTCGACAACGCTGACCGACTGGGCCGGCGTGAAGTTGGCGACGAGCGCCCACTTGTCGTTGTTGGTGAACTGGAACAGGTTCGGATAGGTCACCGACTGCTGGCGCTTGCCGGACGGCAGCACGATCTCACCCTTCGGCTGGAGATCGGCCATGTTCCAGACGGTGATCGCATCGGTGCGGTCGCCACGCGTCAGTCGAGAATAAAAGGTTTCGCTTGTGAGGATCTCGCCGCGCTTCTTGGAGATCAGCATGTTGGCAAACTGCGCCGCGCGGATGATCCCTTTCAGCGGTTGGTCGGCCGAGGCGGTATCGACAACGACCACGCGCCCGTCGACGAGTGAGTTGAAGTGCAGATCGTTGATGAGAACCCAGCTTTTCGGCCATTGCGCCGGCAGCGGCGTAACGCTTGGGATGGATTCCTCGGGCAGCGGCCTTGGAAAGGATTGGGCTTGCACCACGGCATGGACCGGAAGCGTTGCGAAGCCAATCGCTGTCGCCAACAGACGGACGAACACTTTCATTGAGTCCCCCCTCAATCCGCCGATTGCTCGGCATTGGTGAAATAATGACGGGGAGGGATCAATCTTGTCAATTGACCTAAATATGCCAAGTGACCTATTTTCGGAATGCTGTTATGTTAGGGTTTCTGCTGGGGAAGTAATTGCCTTGAAACAGTCAGATACAGTGCACGCGGTCGTCGCCGACTTTGTCGTTCCGGAGCGCGATGGTGGCTATTCCAAGGGCCGCGAGACACGAGAGATCATATTGCGCGCGGCGCTGTCGATCCTCATCGACGAGGGCTATCGCGCGATGTCCATGCGCCGAGTCGCGCTCATCTGCGGGATGAAATTCGGCAATCTCACCTATCATTATCGAACGCGCGAGGACTTGGTGCGCGAGCTGCTCGATGCGGTCATCACCAGCTACGAGATCGCATTCGACGCCGTCGTGCGGCGTCCGGATCTCGAGCCGGAAGCCAGGTTGAGGCAATATTGTCTGCTCATACTGGACGACATCGGCACCAAGAAAACGACGCGATTGTTCCCCGAGCTGTGGGCCCTGACGAACCACGACCCGTTCGTGCTCGAGCGGTTGCACGAACTTTACAGAAGAGCGCGCAAGCCACTGTTCGAGATAATCAACGAGCTCCGCCCCGACTTGTCATCTGACGAGCAAGAAGCGCTCACGCTGTTCATTTCGTCCGCGATGGAAGGAGCAACGATCTTCGTAGGCCATGAGAAGCCGTTCGCGTCACGAATGGCCTGTCTGACCGAAGTATCGGTGCAGGCATTCACCGGCCTTGTCCGCAACTTCAAACGGGGATGATTGTTTTGGGTCCACCTTTAGAATAGGCTACGGTCAACTTGTATTTGGACTGAAGTGGACGAAGGTAGAATCCGGCGACTGCTGACGGTCCCCCGATTTTTTATCCGGCTGTGATGCGAGCTTCCGGACTGCATCCGCCGGGGTTAACCCCGGCGGATGCAGCATATTCGGCTGGCGTCAGCCAGCCAAGCGCCGTGTGAGGACGTCTCTCGTTATAGTCTCGACGCCAGGCCTCGATC